>CAZLEC010000852.1:0-1927 GCA_964558245.1 uncultured Burkholderiales bacterium
ACGCCGTAGAACGTGTCGCACTGCGAGCGGAGGGTCTGCGCGACGTATTGGACCTCCTCCGCGACATCCGGATCGATGCGCATCAGGCCGGTGCCCGGCAGGGCGAGCTTGGTGCCCTTGAGATAGTCGTGCCATATACCGACCGGCCATTGCGTGCTGGCGACGACGAGGCCGAGGCCGAGCATGAACGTCGCGAGCACCTTCGCGGCGCTCTGCGCGTCTCGCCAGAAGCTGCTGTGCTCGAGGCCGACGGCAATCGCGATCGCGCAGGGCACCGTCATCTCGGCCGTTCCCCACAACACCTGCGTGCCCGCAACGGGATAGGCCACGAGGATCTGCAAGGCCGAGAGCAGCACGAGGCACCTCAGGGCGAGCCGAACCGACTCCCGACTCCGGGCGCAGAGCGCGAGCGCCGGTAACAGCGCCAGGGCCGGGAGCCATTCGGCGGTGGCCCGGTTGCGGGCGGAGAGCGTGGCGGCGATGCCGAGCAGCCACAGCCCGGCGAACGCCAGCGCGGCCCGGCTCCACGCGGTGCGCGCTTCGGCGCCCGACTCGGGAAGGGATCGAAACGCGACCGCGGCGTACACACCGGCGCCCGTGAGCGCGATGGCGAACCAGCTCAAGCCGAGCACGGGCGCGATGATCAGCTGGCCGCTCTGGTCGAGCGGCCGGACGAACACGGCCGTCATCATCGAAGAGAACGGCGTGCCCGTGGCGAGCGGGAACACGAGCGAGCCGACGATGACCACCGCCGCGCCGGCGCCCGCGTAGAGGAGCGACCACGGTGGCAGCGACATCAGGTCGACCGACATCACCACCGCGGTCGCGACCACCGCGAACACCACGACGAACCCGAGATACGCAACCCACGTCGCGGAGGCGTTCTGCAGCATCAGCACGACCGGCACCAGCACCGCGAGCGCGGCCACACTGACCCGCAGCCACCGGGGCGCGTTCGCGTTCCCGGCCACGTACGCGGCGAGCACCGCGACGACCACGAGCCCGCCGGCGTTGATCTTCGTCATCACCAGCGCGCCCGTCGCGCCGCCCAACACGATCAGGTGCAGGTTCCGGCGATTCATCGCGTAGCTCGCCAACGCGTAGGTGATCACCGCGAGGAGGAGCACGCCGAGCGAGCCGGGGTGCATCGGCTCGTCGCCGGCCCCGAAGATCAGAATGAGGAACGCGCCGATCTCGCACAGGACGCTGCACGCCAGGTTCTTGGTGACGCGCCACACCGCGGCGGCGAAGACCGACGCCGACGCCGCCGTCACGACGAGCACGATCCAACGCCCGTTCTCCAGGCTTGGTTGCTGATGAATCACGCGATAGAGCGTGCTCATCACGAAGTAAGAGAAGGGCCCGTACTTGTCGGCATAGATCGACGTGTAGAGGCTGCCGTGCCCGTGAATCAGGAGGCGAAGGGAGACCAGGAAGACGCCCTCGTCGTCGTAGGGCTGCCAGCGATTGAACATCAGCGGGAAGAACGCCCCGGCCAGGACGACACCGGTCGCGGCGATGACACCGCTCGCGACGAGGGCGCGGCGTCGCGTCGCCCCGGGTGCCGGCGCGGCACTCTGCACGCCCTGATCCACCAGCACTGCTCCCCGCCGTCGCCCAGGTGGGCGCAAGTCTACGCGGGCTTTTCGCTCCCTACTACCCACATCGAGAAGAACTGCGAGCCGCCGCCGTACGCGTGGCCAAGGGCCTTCCCGGTCTTCAGCTCCACCTGGTAGTCGCCGGCCCGGCGCCGCACCTGCTGCGCCGCCTCGCCGAAGCGGACCATCCCCGAAGCCCCGATCGGGTTCGACGAGAGCACGCCACCCGAGGGGTTCCACGGGATGTCACCCGTGGGCGCGGTCGCGCCTGCCTCGGTGAGCTTCCAGCCGTCGCCCTCCGCGCAGAACCCGAGGTTCTCGAGCCACAT
>CAZLEC010000853.1:0-1926 GCA_964558245.1 uncultured Burkholderiales bacterium
GATGATGCCGACCCGGTGGGCCATCTCGATCCTTTCTTCCGGCCCGAGGGCCTCTTGGCACGAAAAAACCGCCCACGCTGGCGTGGACGGTTGGAGCGAACGCCGGGAGGGCGTTCGCTTACGGAATGACGATGATGACGTGCGAGGTGCGAATTCCCTGGACAGCGCGCATACACGGCCAGGATCGCAGGGCCGGCGATCTTTGTCAAACTTATTCACAGGCCCCGTTGCGGGTACCCTGCCCCGGATGAGCGAGCCGCACCTCTCGCCGCAGGCGTACGAGCGTCTCCGCCAGGAACTCGAAGAGCGCACCACCACGCGCCGACGCGAGATCTCTTTGTGGATCGAACGAGCGCGCGAACACGGCGACATCAGCGAGAACGCCGACTACGACGCGGCGAAGAACGAGCAGGGCCACAACGAAGCCCGGGTGCGCCAACTCGAGGCGATGTTGAAGAACGCGGTCGTGCTCGACACCGTCTCGGCCGGAGAAGTCGTGGAGCCCGGTGTGCTGGTGGAGCTCCGCCACGACGGCGACGACACTCCGATCACCTATCTCGTCGGCTCCATCGAGGAGCGGCACGAGAAGTACGACGTGCTCTCGACGGAGTCACCGCTCGGGCAGGCCCTGCTCGGCGCCGGACCCGGAGCGCAGGTGCGTTATCAGGGACCGAAGCGCGAGCTCGGCGTCACCGTCGTGGCCGTCCGGCCGTTGACCTGAGCCGACTCCTGCAAGAGATACCCGCGCGACCGAACCGTGCGGATCTCCAGACCGAGCGGCGCGAGTCTCCGGCGTAGACGCAGCACGTGCACGTCGAGCGCGTTGCGCGTCGGCGCGCCGTCGGGCCACGCCTTGCTCGCGAGCACCTCGCGCGCGACCACGGCGCCGAACCGGTCGAGCAGCGCCCGGGTGAGCGACTGCTCCACCGGCGACAGCGACACCCATGCATCGTGGTGGCGGAGCAGACCGTCGTCGTCGATCTCGGGATGGGCACCGTGAGCGCGGGCGCGTGCCTGCAGCGCCCGGCGGCGCGCATCGAGGGCGGCTTCCGACGCGCCCGCCGCGATCCAGTCCTCGAGGCAGTCGGTGGGAATGGGCGGCTCGGCGTCGTCGCTCACCAGGAGCAACCGGGGCACGCCACGGTCGCGGAGCCCGGAAAGACGTTGCGGATCGCTCGGCCAGCGCACGAGTTCGACGTTCATGCCAGCAACGTACGATGCGATTGTTTCATCGACATTACGGCGCGGTGACGGTCCCGCCGCGAGCGAGCGCCAGGTCGGCGGCGGCAGAGAGCACCGGGCCCGAGAACCGTGGTCCGGGGTTGCGGCCCAAGCGCCCGTCGGGCCCGCTGACGCCGATCGCGGCGACCACGTGGTCGCCGACCCGCACCGGCGCACTGACGCTGGCGACACCCGCTTCGCGCTCGCCCACCGTCGCCGCCCATCCCGTGCGGCGAACCGTCGCGAGCACCGCCTCGTCGACGTCGAAGCGATCACGGTCTTCGGCCCACGCGAGGAGCACTCGCCCGCCGGAACCTTTCGTCAGCGGCAGCACGGCCCCGAGCGGGACGGTGTCGCGGAGGCCGCTCGCACGCTCGTGCATCGCGACGCACACCCGCTGATCGCCCTCGCGCACGAACAACTGCGCGCTCTCACCGGTCTCGGCGCTCAGGCGCGCGAGGATCGCCCGGGCCGGCTCTCCCAGCGCGAGCGCGCCCCCGGCCGCCGCGCCCCAACCCACGAGGCGCGCCCCGAGGCCGAACCGGCCCTCGCGGTCGCGCACGACGAGCGCGTGGCGTTCGAGCGCCACGGCCAGCCGATGAGCCGTCGGGCGCGCCAGCCCGGTGTCGCGAACGAGGTCGGCGAGGGAGCACGGGCCGAGACGCGCGATCGTGTCGAGGATGGCGACCGAGCGATCGAGGGTCT
>CAZLEC010000854.1:0-1923 GCA_964558245.1 uncultured Burkholderiales bacterium
TCGGGATGATCGACAGCGCGGCGGCGCGCATGCGGCGCAGGTCGGGCTTGCCCGAACGGCTGCTCACTGCCTGGTCCTGGAGCTGCTGGTCGCTGGTGTAGGCGTGCACCGTGTTGATGAGGCCCTGGTCGATGCCGAATCGCTCGTGCAGGACGCGGGTCATCGGCGCGAGGCAGTTCGTGGTGCACGACGCGTTCGACACAACAGTGTGCTTCGCGGGGTCGTACGCGCCGTCGTTCACGCCGAGGCACACCATCACGTCGGCATCGCCGGACGGCGCCGAGATGACGACCCGCTTCGCGCCGCCAACGAGGTGGGCGGCCGCCTTCTCACGCGCCGTGAAGAGCCCGGTCGACTCGATCACGACGTCGACACCGTGCTCGCCCCACGGGATCTCCGCGGGCTCGCGGGCCTCGAGCTTGTGAATCAGCTTGCCGTCGATCGAGAAGCCGTCGCCGTCTTCTTTGATCTCGTTCGGGATCGTGCCGCCGACGGAGTCGTGCTTCAGCAGGAACGCCATGGTGTGCGCGTCGCCGAAGGGGTCGTTCACCGCCGCGAGCTCGACCTGGGACTGCTCGCCGCGAGCGAGGATCGCTCGGGTGAAGGAACGGCCGATCCGGCCGAACCCGTTGATACCGACTCGTACTGCCATCTTGATCCTCTCGATAAATCGCCCCGCGGCGGGCTTGGGACTACAGCAGAGCAGCGAGCGCGGTCGCCAATTTTTCCGGATCGTGGGCGAGACCGTTGGCCGTCGCGATGTCGGCCGAAACGGGCGTCACGCCCAGCTCCCTGGCATCAGTCTCGTTCACCGGGAGACCGTGGACGGGATCGTGGAGCAGCACGTCGACCCGCACGTGGTGATCCAGCAGCACCCGGAGCTGGTCCGTGCCGTCGAGCCCGCAGGTCTCGGCGTCGGCCCGGAGATTGGCCACGTGCACCACCCGACCCGCGGTGGCGGCCACCGCGGCCCGGATCTCGGGCACGCAGAGCACCGCCAGCACACTCGTGAACAACGAGCCGGGCGCCAGCACCACCTGGGCCGAGTGCGAGATCGCCTCGAGGGCCTCCGGAGTGGCCGGCGCGCCGGCGGGCAGGACCCGCACCCGGCTCACCACGCCGCCGCCCGTGAGCGATTCGACGGCGACTTGCCCCGCCACGGCCCGGCCGCCCACATCGGCTTCGAGGGTCACCGCGTCGATCGTTGCCGGCACGACGCGGCCGACGGCGCCGAGCAACCGCTCCGCCTCATCGAGCGCGAGGTTGAGATCGCCGAGCGATTCGGTCAGGCCGACGATGAGAAGGTTCCCGAGCGCGTGGCCCGCGAGCTCCCCGCTCTTGAAGCGATGCTCGAACGCGGCCGCCCACGGACCGCCCGCGCTCGCGAGCGCCACCAGGCTCTTGCGCAGATCGCCGGGCGCCGCCACGCCGAGATCGCGGCGCAAGCGGCCGGAGGAGCCGCCGTCGTCGGCGACGCTGACGACGGCCGTGACCGCCTTCGCGTACTGCCGGATCGCCCGTAGCGTGACAGCCAGCCCGTGCCCGCCGCCGAGCGCACTGACCCGGCCTTCGTCGCTACCCGGCACGTTCGACATCCCGGTGGTGCACCGCCGTGCGACTGCCGCTCCTGCGCAACCGCTCGGCCAGCTGCTCGGCGATCACGACACTGCGGTGGCGGCCTCCGGTGCACCCGAGCGCAATCGACAAGTACGCCTTGCCTTCTCGCTCGTAACCGGGCAGGACCAACTTGAACAGGCGGTCGAGCTCGTCGAGGAACTCACGCGCGCCGCGCTGCGCGAGCACGTAGTCGCGGATGCGCGGGTCTCGTCCGGTGAGCGGGCGCAGCTCTTCGACCCAGTGCGGATTCGGCAGGAACCGGCAGTCGAACACGAGGTCGACGTCGAGCGGGAGCCCGTGCTTGTA
>CAZLEC010000855.1:0-1914 GCA_964558245.1 uncultured Burkholderiales bacterium
GGGCTGGACCGAGGGCGCGCCGAACGGGCATTCGGCCGACCGGTAAGAATACCCGAGAACCCCCTGAAACCCCAAATACTGGCCCTGCTGGCTATTTCTCACGGGAGCTAGGCGCAGATCCGGAGGCCCGGAGGCGCTGAGAAGCCGTACGGGCGATCGAGGGCCGCGGGTCGCAGCCTCAAAAGCATGTCAGGATCTCGGGGCCGTGCTCGGTGATGGCCACGCTGTGCTCGAAATGCGCCGATCGGCTGCCGTCGGCCGTCACCACGGTCCAGCCGTCGTCGAGCAGGCGGGTGGTCCGGCGCCCGGCGTTCAGCATCGGCTCGATGGCCAGCACCATGCCCTCCCGCAGGCGCATGCCACGGCCGGCGGTGCCGTAATTGGGGACGTCGGGCTCCTCGTGCATCGCGGTGCCGATCCCGTGCCCCACGTACTCGCGCACGACGGAGTAGCCGCCGCCGTGGGCGACGCCCTCCACCGCGGCGCCGATGTCACCCAGCCGCGCACCGGGCGCCGAGACCGCGATCGCGGCGTCGAGCGCCGCCTTCGTGCACTCGAGCAGCCGCCGGGACTCGTCGTCGACGGCGCCCACGGGGATCGTGATCGCGGCGTCGGCGTGCCAGCCCTCGATGATGGCGCCGCAGTCGATCGACACGATGTCGCCCTCGTCGAGCACCCGGTCGCCCGGGATCCCGTGCACGATCACCTCGTTGGGCGAGATGCAGGCCACCGCCGGGAAGCCGTGGTAGCCGAGGAAGTTCGACCGCGCCCCCCGCCGCTGCAGCACCTCGCGCGCGGCGGCGTCGAGATCGCCGGTGGTGGCGCCGGGCTTGGCTGCGAGCGTGCAGACCTCGTGCATCTCGGCGACCACTCGTCCGGCGCGGCGCATGTGCGAGATCTGGTCCGCGGTCTTGCGCAACACCATGTTCAAGCCCGGCGCACTAGATGTGCATGCGGCGGGCGTCGACAACCTTGACGAGCCGCTTGAACACGTCGTCGCCGTCGCCGATGCCGCTCACCTGCGCGAGCACGTCGCGCTCGCGGTAGTACTCGATGATCGGCACGGTCTGCTCTTCGTAGAGCTGGAGCCGCCGGTCGATGGCCTCTTCGGTGTCGTCGTCGCGTTGGACGACCCGGCCGCCGCAGGTGTCGCAGGTCCAGTCGACCTCGGGCGGCATGTTCACGTGGTACACACGCTGGCAGCTCTCACAGACGCGCCGGCCCGCGAGCCGGTCGAGCACGATGTCGCGGGGCACGTCGAGGTTGATCGCGAGGTCGAGCGGCCGGCCGTCGAGCACGCGGTCGAGCTCCCGCGCCTGGTGCTGCGTGCGCGGGAAGCCGTCGAGCACGAAACCGTCGCCGAGCGGACCGCCCGGCGACAGGCATTCCTCGATGACGCCGACCACGATCTCGTCGGGCACGAGCTCGCCCGCGTCCATGAACCGCTTGGCCTCGAGTCCGAACGCGGTCCCCTGCGACGCCTGGGCGCGAAAGATCTCACCGGTCGAGAGATGGGCCACCGAGTAGTAGTCGCCCAGGCGCGCGGCCTGGGTTCCCTTGCCGGCACCTTGCTTGCCGAGCAGCACGAGGCGCGGCAACGCCTGACTCCCGCTCAGCTCAGGAATCCTTCGTAATTGCGCATCATCAATTGACTGTCGATCTGTTTCATCGTCTCGAGCATGACGCCCACGGTGATGAGGATGGAGGTGCCGCCGAACGGGAACTGCGTGATGTTCCAGAACTTCAGCACGAACATCGGGATCAGCGCGATGACCATGAGGAACAGTGCGCCGGGCAACGTGATGCGGTTCAACACTCTGGCCAAGTATCGCTCGGTTGGCGGTCCGGGGCGGATGCCCGGGATGAAGCCGCCCTGCTTGCGGATGATGTCGGCCTGCTGGGCCGGGTTGAACG
>CAZLEC010000856.1:0-1912 GCA_964558245.1 uncultured Burkholderiales bacterium
CGCAGGTGCTGCAGTCGCTCGGTGTCGACTACGTCGACGAGTCGGAGGTGCTCACCCCGGCCGACGAGGCGCACCACGTCGACAAGTGGGCGTTCACCGTGCCGTTCGTGTGCGGCGCGACGAACCTCGGCGAGGCGCTGCGCCGGCTCGGCGAAGGTGCGGCGCTCATCCGCTCGAAGGGCGAGGCCGGCACCGGCAACATCGTCGAGGCCGTACGTCACCTCCGCTCGATCCTCGGCGACATCAACACGTTGTCGACCGCCGGGCCCGAGGAGCTCTACCGCTGGGCCAAGGAGCTGAGCGCGCCGCTCGATCTCGTGCAGGAGGTCGCCGAGCGCGGCGAGCTCCCGGTGCCGTTGTTCTGCGCGGGCGGCATCGCCACGCCGGCCGATGCCGCGCTCGTGATGCAACTCGGCGCGCAGTCGGTGTTCGTCGGGAGCGGGATCTTCAAGTCGTCGGATCCGGCGAAGCGCGCCCGCGCCATCGTCGAGGCCACCACGCATTACACCGACGCCGACATCGTGGCCAAGGTCTCGCGCGGGCTCGGCGAGGCGATGCCCGGCGAGGAGATCGGCAAGCTCGACGTGAAGCTCGCCGAGCGCGGCTGGTAACAGCCATGCGCACGACGAGGCCTCCAGCCGGTGGCGAAGATCGGTGGGAAGGAGCGGAGGCCCTCGCGCCGTAGGCCTCACGCCGGAGCGACGGGGTGGGGATGAAGATCGGGGTACTGGCGCTACAGGGGGCGTTTCGCGAGCAGGTTGAGACGCTCGAGGCGCTCGGCGCCGACACCGCGCTCGTGAAGACGCCGCAGCAGCTGTCGGGCATCGACGGCATCGTGCTTCCCGGCGGGGAGTCGACCACGGTCGACAAGCTGCTGGACTCTTCGGGCCTGCGCGCCCCGCTGCGCGAGGCCCTCCGTGACGGCATGCCCGCCCTCGCCGTGTGCGCGGGCCTGATCGTGCTCGCGGGCGAGGTCGTCGACGGCCGCGCCGACCAGCAGCCGCTCGGCGCGATCGACGTCACCGTTCGCCGCAACGGGTACGGCCGCCAGCGGGAGTCGTTCGAGGCCGACCTGGCCGTTCGCGGGCTCGCGGGCGAGGCGTTCCCGGGCATCTTCATCCGGGCGCCCGTGGTCGAACGGGTGGGTCCGGGCGTCGAGGTGCTCGCGGAATACGACGGTACGCCGGTGCTGGGCCGCGACGGCACGGTCCTGTTCGCTACGTTTCATCCGGAGCTGGCCGGCGACCTCCGCGTCCACCAGCTGTTCCTCGACTCGAGGTGAGCTAGATGTCCGGTCACTCGAAGTGGCACTCGATCAAGCACAAGAAGGGTGCGGCCGACGCCGCGCGCGGCAAGCTCTTCGCGGTCCTCATCCGCCAGATCGAGATCGCGGCGCGTACGGGCGGCGGCGATCCCGCGTCGAACGCGACGTTGCGCAGCATGGTGCAGAAGGCGCGCGACAACTCCTTGCCGGTCGACACCATCCAACGCGCGATCAAGCGGGGGAGCGGCGAAGAAGAGGGTGTCGTCTACGAGCAGGTCTCCTACGAGGGCTACGCGGCGAGCGGTGTTGCCGTGATCGTGCAGGCGCTCACCGACAACCGCAACCGCACGTCGGCGGAGATCAAGAACATCTTCAGCCGCAACGGCGGGTCGTTCGCCGAGCCGGGCGCGGTCTCGTGGCAGTTCGAGCGCAAGGGGATCGTCCAGGTCGACCGCGCGGTCGACGAGGACGAGCAGATGCTGGCCGCGGCCGACGCGGGCGCCGAGGACAACGAAGACCTGGGCGATCACTGGCAGGTCACGACGCCGCCCACGGAGTTGCACGCGGTGCGCACCGCGATCGAGGAGGCCGGGATCAAGGTGAAGTCGTCGGACCTCACGATGATCCCGACCACGAGCGTTGCCCTCG
>CAZLEC010000857.1:0-1900 GCA_964558245.1 uncultured Burkholderiales bacterium
GGCCGACGTCGCGGAGCGCAACGCCGCGCTCGCGGCGCAAGTGCTCGCCGACATCGCGCGTGAGCACCGGCTCGTGGTGACGCACGGCAACGGGCCGCAGGTCGGGCTGCTGGCGCTGCAGGCCGAGGCGTACCGTGACGTCCGCAGCTACCCGCTCGACCTGCTCGGTGCCGAGACCGAAGGGATGATCGGCTACCTCCTCGAGCGCGAGCTCGCCAACGCCCTGCCCGACCGCCACGTCGCGTCGTTGCTCACGCAAACCGTGGTCGATGCGCTCGATCCCGCGTTCCGGAACCCGACGAAGCCCATCGGTCCGATGTACGACGAGCAGAGCGCGCACCGGCTCGCCTCTGAGCGGGGTTGGTCCATCGCTCCCGACAACGAGGCCTGGCGGCGGGTCGTCGCCTCGCCGATTCCCCGGTCGATCGTCGAGCTCTCGACGATCCGGCTGCTGCTCGAGCACGACGTGATCGTCGTGTGCGCAGGCGGCGGCGGCGTGCCGATCGTGATCGACAACGACGGCGCGCGGCACGGAGTGGAGGCCGTCGTCGACAAGGACGCGACCACCGCCATGCTCGCCCGTGACCTCGGAGCCGACCTGCTCCTGTTGCTCACCGACGTTGCGGCCGTGCAACTCGGGTGGGGGACCTCGGATGCCCGACCGCTCCACGCGGTCACCGAGCGCGAGCTCCGCACCCACGAATTCGCGTCCGGCTCGATGGCGCCGAAGGTGGCCGCGGCGGCATCGTTCGTGGGCAAGACCGGCGCCCGGGCCGCGATCGGCGCGCTCGGCGACGCAGCTGCGCTCGTGAGCGGGACAGCCGGCACCCAGGTGACCGCGGAGCCGCGAGTCGGAGAGGCCGGACGTACCGTCGCGTTATGACCTTGGTCCCTGGCCGCGAGTGCTGCGGGAAGTCACGCTGAGCCCATGGACACGGGCTTCGACTCGCGAACTGGGCTCGAGGTGCTCGACTTCGACGAATGCCTCCGCCTCGTCGGGGGATCGACGCTGGGGCGGCTTGCGGTCGTGATCGACAGCCGCCCGCTCGTGTTCCCCGTCAACTTCGCCCTCGACGGCGGCACGGTCGTGCTGCGAACCGACGAGGGCACCAAGCTCTTCGCGGCGCGCGCGGGATTCGTCGCCTTCGAGTGCGACGACATCGATCGCGTGTACCACACCGGTTGGAGCGTGATCATCACCGGACGCGCCGAGGAAGTGCACGACGTCGCCGAGCAACGCCGCCTGGAACGACTCCCGCTCGGGCCGTGGTGCCGCGTGCCGAAGCCCGTCTGGTTGCGGATCCGGCCGCACACGGTCACGGGGCGGCGCATACCGCCGCCCGGAGCCCATCGACCCGAGAACGACAACGACAAGGAGCAATGACATGGCCCTCAACGTCATGGTCCTCGAGAACGAGCCCGACGCGGCGAGCGTCGCGGAGCAGGAGCTGCGCGCCGCGGGCCACACCGTGCTGTCGTGTCACGATGCCGGGCACGCCCCGTTCCCGTGTCGCGGCGTGATCGATCCTGCGAGCTGCCCGCTCGAGTCGCACAAGGTCGACGTCGCGCTCGTGGTGAGGACGGGTGCCCGGGCCCAGCCGACCCTGGGCGAGGACGGCGCCCGTTGCGCGCTCGTGCAACGAGTCCCGCTGGTGGTCGCCGGCGCGCCCCTCTTCGACCCGTTCGACGAGTTCGCCAGCCGAACCCTCGACCGCACGTTCGACGTCGTGGACGCCTGTGAGCAGGCCGCGGCGGCGCCGATCGACGCGCTCGGCGATCGCGCGACGGAGGTGCTCGCGGAGCTCGTTCCCCACATCGTGGGGGCGCGCGCCGAGGTGACCCGCCGTTCCGGCCGGCTCGACGTGCACGTCTCCAACGCCCGGGCCCTGACCCGCCACGA
>CAZLEC010000858.1:0-1898 GCA_964558245.1 uncultured Burkholderiales bacterium
CGAGCCCGGGTGGCCTCGTGTCGGCGCTCACGCCCGCACTGCGCCACCGCGGCGGCGTGTGGATCGGCTGGGCCGGCCAGTCGGGCGCGGTGCAGATCCCCGACTCGTACGAGGACATCGCGCTGCGCTCCGTGACGATCAGCGCCGACGAGTACGACGACTTCTACGTCGGCTTCGCGAACGGGACGTTGTGGCCGCTGTACCACGATGCGGTGCGAGCTCCGAGCTTCGACCGGCGGTGGTGGCAGGCGTACGTGTCGGTCAACCACCGCTACGCCGACGCGGCCGCGAGCGCGGCATCGCCCGGAGCGACGGTGTGGGTGCACGACTACCAACTGCAGCTCGTGCCGATGATGCTGCGCGCGCTCCGGCCCGACGTGCGGATCGGCTTCTTCTTGCACATCCCGTTCCCGCCGGAGGAGCTGTTCGTGCAGATGCCCTGGCGCCGGGAGATCGTCGAAGGGCTGCTCGGTGCCGATCTCGTCGGCTTCCAGGTTCCCGGCGCGGCGAGGAACTTCGCGCGCCTGGCCCGCCGGCTCACCGGCGCGACCGGCACGGTCGACACCATCCGGCACGACGGCCGGATCGTGAAGGTGGGCGCGTTCCCGATCTCGATCGACACGGCCGAGATCGTGAAGCGCGCGACCAACCCGCACGTGATCGAACGGGCCCGCCAGATCCGAGCCGATCTCGGCAGCCCCGAGTTCGTGCTGCTCGGCGTCGACCGCCTCGACTACACGAAGGGCCTCCAACCGCGCGTGCGCGCGGTGAGCGAGCTGTTCGCCGAGGGAACGCTCACCACACCCGGAGACGTCATGATCCAGATCGCGGTGCCCAGCCGCGGCGAGAATGCGCACTATCAGCAGGAGCGTGAGGACCTCGAGCGTCTCATCGGCGAGGTGAACGGCGCGCACTCCCAGGTGGGGCACGCGGCGATCCACTACTTGCACCAGAGCGTCGACACCGACGAGCTCATCGCGCTCTACCTGGCCGCCGACTTGATGCTCGTGACGCCACTGCGCGACGGCATGAACCTGGTGGCGAAGGAGTACGTGGCGGCACACGTCGACGCGACCGGCGCGCTCGTGCTGAGCGAGTTCGCGGGCGCAGCCCGGGAGCTCGACGGGGCGATCCTCGTGAACCCGCACGACCTCGACGGCATCAAGGACGCGATCCGCAGCGTGCTCGACAACGACTCGGCCGACGCCCGGGCCCGGATGCGGCGGCTGCGCCGGATCGTGACCCGCCGGGACGTGCACGCGTGGGCGCTCGACTTCCTCGCGATGCTCCGCCGGCCCGCCACCGGCGAGCTCGACGCCGGGGGCCCGAAGCCGACGTGCGCCGAGCAGGCCCCGCCGGGGTACGAGAGCGTCGCGTAGGCGACGAAGCGATCGGGCTTACGCGTCGGTCGGTTCGAACTGCTCCAGCCATCGGAACATCCAGTGCCGGGCGACCCGCTCGGTCACGAACTGGGGCCGGGGCTCGTCGCCGCGCTGCCACTCCCAGACGGTCTGGCCCGTGTCGGTGGTGCGGGTCACGAGGTCGAAACCGGCGGCACGCGCGCGCCAGATGAGTGGATCACCCGGCTGCTCCAGCCGGCCGCGATGCGCCTCGACAGCGGACACGGGAGGGAGTTACCCGCGCGCCCACGTTCCCCAAACCCGGATCGACCGGAGTAGGCCGCGGCCGTCGAGCGAAGTGGGGCACGCCGCCGCAGCGGAAGGCGGGGGTCGGGGATCGGCCGCGGCGGCGCAGCCCGTATGAGCTTCAACCGTTGCTCGTCACGCCTGTATTCCGGCGAGCAGACCGGACACCGCCCGTCGTTCGGGGCCGGTCGATCTACACGAACTGCTTGATGAATGCGTGTGCGGTCTCGGCGACCTCGCGCCATCCGTGGT
>CAZLEC010000859.1:0-1893 GCA_964558245.1 uncultured Burkholderiales bacterium
CTGACTTCGCGCAGCTCGGCGAAGCGCGCCATGCGGTCCTCGAGCGGCATTCGCCAGAACTGGGGGTCGATGAGCTCGGCAACGTTGTCAGTCACCCGTGCCTCCTTCGGCGGCAGCCCGCGCGATCGAGCGGCGCCACTCCTCCATCCGCGGATCGTCCGGACCGTCGAACACGGCCGTCATGCTCGCGGTCTGGCTTCCGGTCGCGAGCAGTGCGCCCTCGCGCGACCATGCGGTGAACGAGCCGTGCCCGTAGCCGTGCGACGCGACATCGCCGCGCAGGTCGAGCAGCACCCACTCGGTCGCCGGGATCGCGGCGAAGCGCAGGGCGTTGTCGAGGCTGAAGCCGCCGCCGAGCTTGCCGGCGGCCCGGGCGATCGCGCCGGGAATCATGTCGGCGACGAACGCGACACCCGCGGCGGTCATGGCGCGTCCCGGGCCCGTGAGCCGCACCCAGAGCGCCATCGCGCGCGGTCGCGGCGCTTCGAACGTCGCCTCGCGGAACTCGAGGTTGCGGTTGAAGCCCCGCTCGGTCAGCTCGGACAGGGCCGTGTCGCGATGGAGCACCGCGCTGTGCTCGGGCGGCGTGACGCGGGGCATCGTTTCGTACTGTCCGGTGAGTCCGTGCGGGCGCGGGTGTGCGGTCGCGCCCAGCGCGGTGAAGATGATTCGGTCGTCGACCCTCGCGACGACGTGCAACTGCGCGATGCGCTGTCCCTCCGCGAGCGCGTGCGCGACGAGGTCGATGCGTTCACCGACGCGCGCCTGCGCGACGAACTGCGTGGCGACCCACACTGCATCGCGCTGGGTCGCCGCCTCCATCATCATCACCGCGGCGGCCGCGCCGGTACCGCCGTACAGCGCGCCGTCGTGGCGGGTGAGGTCGGGCGTGAGCACGAAGTGCGCGACCGAACGGTCGGATCCGATCGCGAACGGGATCAGCGCGAGGTCCGCCGCATGTGGGTAGAGGTCGGCCCGTTCGGCAGGTAGGGAGCTCATGGACGGGGCGCTCTCCGTGGTCGCGCGCTCAGCCCGGCGAACGTAGCAAGGTTACGTTCACCCTGCCAGGACGCCCGGCGCATCGGTGAAGCTGCCGGTGCGGCTGTCAGAATGCTTGACGGTCGGAGCGGTGAAGAGTTACCGCTCGGCGGCGCGTTCGCGCAGCACCTGGCGGACGCGTTCGTGCGACACGCCGGCCGCGGCGCCGACCTGCCGAAGGCTGTGGCCCGCCTCGACGGCCTCGACGATGCTCTCGTGCAACGAGCGTTGCGCTTGTTCCGCCGTTGTCGCCCGCCCGCGCACCCGCGCGAGTGCGGCGGGCCGGCCCTCGTGGCTGTCCCCGTCCGCCGACTGCATCAGCAGATTCGTGAAGCGACGGAACGCTTCGTCCGACGGTGGCGGCTCGTCGAGCGCGGCGAACACGATCCGCCCGAAGGTGAGCAGCGCGAACAGACGCGCGAGCTCGTCGGTCCGCAGTGCCGGGTCGATGGCACCGAGCGCGACACCCTTGTCGTTCGCGACCTTCATGGCCTCGAGGTAGGTCTCGAGGCCGCGGCGCAGGATGTGCGCGACGTGCGGATCGCGGCGCGCGACCACGATCACGTCGAGCAGCAGGCGCGTCCCCCGATCGGGCGGTGTCGCGAGACCGTGGCTCATGATCCGCGACGCCTCGTTCCACGGCCGCGCAACCATGCCGACGATCGTGTCGACGACCTCCTCGGCCGGAGTCAGGCCGACGGTCGCGAGGAGCAGGTCGAGCTTGCCCGCGAAGTGCGCGTACACCGCTCCAGTCGTGACTCCGGCGCGCTCGGCGATGCCGGCGACTGTCGCGGCCTCGTATCCCTTCGTCGAGAACTCCTCGAGCGCCGCGTCGATGAGCGCGGCGCGCGAGTT
>CAZLEC010000860.1:0-1893 GCA_964558245.1 uncultured Burkholderiales bacterium
CGTTCCGCATCTTCGGCGTCCACGTCGGCGTTGCCCAGGGTGTCAACGTCATTGCGGGCAGCGGGGCCGCGGTGTTGGGTGCGTTGATCGCCGCGCGCATCGGCGGCTCCCGAGCCGGACTCTGCGCCGGCATCGTGCTCGCGCTCTACCCGCCGCTGATCGCCAACGACGTCACCGTGCTCGTGGAGTCGCTGGCCGTCGTTTTGCTGTTCGCCACCGTGTTGTTCCTGCTCGACGGCCGCACTGTGCTCGCGGGCGTCTCGCTCGGCCTGCTGATGCTCGATCGGGCGAGCGCACAGTGGTTCGTGGTCGTGCTCGCGATCTGGGTGCTCTGGCGGTTCGGCTGGCGTCATGCCGTGCGAATGGTCGTGATCGTGGTCCTGGTCGTCTCGCCGTGGGTCGTCCGCAACGCGGTGCAGGTCGGCGGCCCGGTGCTGGTCGCAACCAACGGCTTCAACCTGAACGCCACCTATTCCAACGAGGCCCGCGAGGCCGACGGTTTCGTCGATGCGTACTTCGATTCGCGCTTTGCCGAGATGCGGGTCGACGCCACCGACGAGGTCGCCTTGGATGCGCAGTTGCGCGCCAAGGCATTGCGCGATCTGCGCGCGCACCCGAGCGAGGTCTTCCGCGTCGCCCGCCACAACGTCGAGCAGTGGCTCGAGTTGGAGCCCGGCCGAAACCGAGAACCCGAGCGACTCGACGGCCGGAACCTCGGCGTGCGCGACTGGACGCTCCCGCTGTTCTACCTCGTGACGATCGCGGGGCTGTTCGCGCTCGTGCGCGCACGACGTTCGGCGGCCGCGCAGCTCCTCGGTCTGGCCGCGGCCTACTTCACCGCGGTCAGTCTCGCGACCATCGCGGTACCGCGGCTGCGTTCGGTGTTCGACGCGTGCGTTGCGGTAGGAGCCGGCGTCGCGCTCGCATGGTTGCTCGACCGCAAGGCGGATGTCAGCGATGCCGCGCCCAAGGCGCGTCCGCTACGAGGGCTGCGCAGCGCCGGAATCCTGGCGCTGGCCGCGGTCGTCGTCGCGGCGACGGGGCTCGCGTGGCAAGCCCGCACGCACACGCGCGCTCGTCGGGCAGTTGGCGCGGCCGTGGCGAGGGACGCGTCGGCGCTCGACGCGCTCGACGCGCAGTATCGGGCGAGCCGGTCGGCGAACGAGCCCCCGCAACTTGCGAAGGTCGACCTCGATCGCGTTCGCGACCTCATGACGGTGTTGGGTGACCGGGCGCCGCAGGTGGCGTCGGCGGTGCGTCCGCGGGTCGCTGATGCCCTGCGCGCCGTTCGCGTTGCTTCGCACGAGGCAGATGTCGTCGGGCTGTTGAGCGCGGGCGAGTACCTCGCGGCCGCGGCCAAGCACCGGACCCCGTCCGTCGAGGCGGTCCGAACGCGCTACGAACGTCAGATCCGCTCGAGTGATCCGACGCTCGAGCCGTGGGACTCGGTGACTGCGGGCCGGTCGTTGCTCCGTTCGGAGTCCGCCGTCGACGCCCTGCGCGCCGGCTGACTCGCTCCGACTGCGAGCAACGCTCAACTCGACCCTCACCAGCAACACGGGCCTCACCAACCCGAGCCGAGCTTGAACATCGCGGTCGCATCGCGCTTCAATGTCGCTTGCCCGATATCTCCCGATGATGCGGCTTTCGAGCGGTATCGAGTGGCGGATCGTGCTGGCAGGTGCGCCATGGAGGGGAGTCCGCTATGCACCGATCCGAACATTCGCGCGCGCGCACGCGCTCGGCAAAAGCCGCGCTTTGCACCGTGGCGGTCGTGGTGGCGCTGATTGGCGCGGGTGTGAGCGGAGCCCAGGCGAAGACGTTGCGGCACACCCGGCACCGTCCGCCTCCGGCGCCGCCGCTCGTGTTCTCGAGCATCGACGGGTCGGGGAA
>CAZLEC010000861.1:0-1893 GCA_964558245.1 uncultured Burkholderiales bacterium
TACCAGCTCAACTTCGGCGGCAACATGGACTTCAAGAACATGCTCGAGCGCGAGCGGCTGCTCTCGAAGAAGCTGTCGAAGACCCAGTCGGTCACCAGTCAGATCGATCAGGGCATCTCGTCGGAGAGCGTGCACATCGGGCCTTCGGATCACGTGCCGTGGCTCAACGACCGGAAGTGGGCCTACATCCGGATGGAAGGTCGCAACTTCGGCGACGTGCCCCTCAACATCGAGTTGAAGCTCGAGGTGTGGGACTCCCCGAACTCCGCCGGCGTGATCATCGACGCCGTGCGTTGCGCCAAGATCGCCCTCGACCGCGGGATCGGGGGGCCGTTGCTCGGTCCGTCGGCGTACTTCATGAAGTCGCCGCCGGTGCAGTACCACGACGACGACGCCCACCGGATGATCGAGGAGTTCGCCGCTCCCGAATAACGGGGCCAGAATGCGACCATGACGAACACGCAGGCGTGGGACCGGCTGGCCTCGCGGCGCGGTGAGGCAACCGGCGCCGACACGGTGCAGTTCGGCGCCGACCTCCCCACCGAGGCCGATCTCCGAATCTGTGGCGACCTGAAGGGTCGCCGGGTGCTCGACATCGGATGCGGAGCGGGCGAGAACGCGGTCGCGATGGCGGGCCAGGGCGCGCACGTGATCGCGATCGACGTGTCCTCCGCGCAGCTCGCGCTCGGACGCAAGCTCGCGGACGCGACCGAGGTGCGCGTGGAGTGGCATCACGGCGATGCGGCCGATCTCGCCTTCCTGCGCGCCGACTCGATCGACCTCGCGTTGGCGACGCACGTGGTGCACGAGATCGAGGACGTCGACCGGCTGTTCCGCCAGGTGCACCGCGTCCTGCGCGCGGGCGCGCCGTTCATCTTCACCCACGAGCACCCGATGCGGCTCGCGGTCGGGCGCGACGACAACGAACCCGGTGGGCTGCCGCTCGGCCGGCTCGAGGTCCGCCGCTCGTACTTCGATCCGTCACCGATCGTCACGACGCGCGACGGCGAGCCCCTCCAGGTGTGGCCGCGCACCATCGCCGACGTGTTCTCCGGACTGCACCGCGCCGGCTACCGCGTCGACGTGCTGCTCGAGCCCGAAGTGCTGCGATCGTCGGATCCTGGGCCGGCCGTTCCCACCGCGGTGCTCTGGCGAGCCCGCAAGGAAGGCGTGTAGTCAGCCGCGTCACTCCTCGGCTGCGCGCTCCGGCCCTCCATCGTGGGGAGACCCCGCGACACCGTCGGGGTCGGCGCGGAACCAATCCCGGAGCCGCTTCGTGGCCTCGGCCTCGGAGATCTCGCCCTCCTCGATGCGGATCTCCATGAGGAACTCCAACGCCTTGCCGACGATCCGGCCGGGCCCGACGCCGAGGATCTCCTGCACCGCGTTGCCGTCGAGCGCGGGCCGGAGCTTCGACATCTCCTCTTGCTCCTGCAGCTCCGCGATCCGCGCCTCGAGCTCGTCCATCCGGCGCGCGAGCGCGGCGGCCTTCTTCGCATTGCGCGTGGTGCAATCGGAACGCGTGAGCTCGTTCAGGTCCTCGAGGAGCGGTCCCGCATCGCGCACGTAGCGGCGCACCGCGCTATCGGTCCAGCCCATCTTGTAGGTGTGGAACCGGAGGTGCAGCTCCACGAGCTTCGCGACGTCGTCGACGACGTCGTTCGAATACCGCAGGGCGAGCAGCCGGTCGCGCGCCATCCGCGCCCCGACGACGTCGTGGTAGTGGAACGTCACGCCCTGCGGTCCGTAGCCACGCGTCCCGGGCTTGCCGACGTCGTGCAACAACGCACCGAGCCGCAGCTTCAACCGCGCCGACGTCTTGGCGACGACCGCGATCGTGTGCGCGAGCACGTCCTTGTGGCGGTGAATCGGGTCCTGCTCGAGCTCCATCGC
>CAZLEC010000862.1:0-1882 GCA_964558245.1 uncultured Burkholderiales bacterium
GAATTCTCCGGCGCCGCATCAAGTCGGTGCAGTCGACGAAGAAGATCACGCGCGCAATGGAGCTGATCGCGGCGTCGCGCATCGTGAAGGCGCAAGCCCGCGTGCAGGCCGCGCAGCCCTACGCCGACGGCATCACCGAAGTCGTGCGCGACCTCCAGGCGGCCGGCGCGGGCGCGAACAACCCGCTCTTGGTGCCCCCGGCCGAGACGCGCCGGGTCGGCGAGGTCGTGATCGCGGCCGACCGCGGGCTGTGCGGCGCGTACAACTCGAGCGTGATCCGCGCCGCCGAGGGCGACATCCGCTCGCAGCAGGCGCAGGGTCGGGAGACGGCGATCGTCACCGTCGGTCGCAAGCCCGAGGGCTACTTCCGGTTCCGTGACTATCCGATCGACGCGTCGTTCGGCGGGTTCACGCAGAACCCCACCTACGAAGACGCCCGGCAGGTCGCGGCGGCAGTGATCCGGCCGTTCCAGGAGGGTCGGCTCGACCTCGTGCAGCTCACCTACACGAAGTTCATCTCCGCCGGTCGCCAGGAAGTCGTGATCGTGCCGCTGCTACCGCTGCCGAGCGCCGAGATCGCGGCCGGCGCGCCGGAGCCCGCCCCGTCGTCGGAGCACGGCGAGCCGAGCGCGTCGTACGAGTTCGAGCCCGATCCCGACGCGATCCTCGACGCGCTGCTCCCGCGCTACGCGGAAGCGCGCATCTACGCGGCAATGCTGAACGCGGCCGCATCGGAGCATGCGGCCCGGCAGCGCGCGATGAAGGCGGCCACCGACAACGCCGACGACCTGATCACGGCGCTCAGCCGGATCATGAACCGGGCCCGCCAGGAGCAGATCACCACGGAGATCATGGAGATCGTCGGCGGTGCCGAAGCATTGCAGTCCGGCGGCGAGACCGAAGTGCACGAACGTTTCGATTTCGGCGGCGTGAAGGCCGCCCTCACCGCCAGCCACACCGGTCACTGAGCCCGTGCCGTCAGATGAATAAGGGAGCACACGCAGCATGACTGCCACCGCCGAGCCGGCCACCAAGTCGCACGACAGGGAGTTGAAGGACGGGCGCGTCGTCGCGATCTACGGCCCCGTCGTCGACGCCGAGTTCCCGCCCGACGCGCTGCCGGAGATCAACCACGCGCTCGAGATGGACATCGAGCTCGAGGGCACGCGGATCACGGTGACCGCCGAAGTCGCCCAGCAGATCGGCGAGGGCCGGGTGCGGGTCGTCTGCCTGAAGCCCACCGACGGCCTCACGCGCGGCACGATCGTGCGCAACACCGGCCACGGCATCCAGATGCCCGTGGGCGACGGCACGCTCGGGCACGTGTGGAACGTGATCGGCGAGCCGCTCGACATCGACGCGAGCCAGGTCACCGGCATCGAGGACCGTTGGGACATCCACCGCGACGCGCCGCCGTTCGACGAGCTCGAGCCCAAGGCGCAGATGTTCGAGACCGGCATCAAGGTCATCGACCTCCTCGAGCCGTACGTGCAGGGTGGCAAGATCGGCCTCTTCGGCGGCGCCGGAGTGGGCAAGACGATCCTCATCCAGGAGATGATCCGCCGGGTCGCGCAGCAGCACGGTGGTGTTTCGGTGTTCGCCGGTGTGGGCGAGCGCACCCGAGAGGGAACCGACCTCTGGATCGAGATGCAGGAGTCGGGCGTCATCGAGAAGGCCGCGCTCGTGTACGGCCAGATGGACGAGCCGCCGGGTGTGCGGCTCCGGGTCGCGCTGAGCGCGCTCACGGTCGCGGAGTACTTCCGTGACGTGAAGAACCAGGACGTGCTGCTGTTCGTCGACAACATCTTCCGCTTCGTGCAGGCGGGCTCCGAGGTGTCGACGCTGCTCGGCCGCATGCCGTCGGCGGTGGGTTACCAGCCGA
>CAZLEC010000863.1:0-1876 GCA_964558245.1 uncultured Burkholderiales bacterium
TGCGCGACGCTGAGAAGCAGTTCCTCGGCGCGAACGGAACGACGCCGACACTTCCGGTCGACGTGTTCATCGACGGCGACGGTTACGTCCGGCGGATCTCACTCGGCCTCGACCTCGGTGACCTCGGCGGCCTCGGCGGATTGGCCGGCGGCGGGAGCGGATCGGTCGGATCCGCCTTGAGCATGACGGTCTCGCTCGACTTCTTCGACTTCGGCACCCCCGTGAACGTGCAGGCGCCGCCGCCCGACCAGGTGTCGCAGGAGCCGCTCTTCGGGGGCCTGGGCGATCTCGGCGGGAGTGGCGCCACGCTGCCGGGCGCCGTCTCGTCGGCGGTGTAGCAACGAGAAATCGCGCCGGTCGGCGCTACCCTCGCCGCATATGGACCAGGTGACGCCTTCGATCGGTTGGGGCGTGCTCCATTTGTTCTACCGCGTCGATCGCGAACGGGCCGATCGCGATCCCGAGGCCGGCAAGCGCATCGCCGACGCGGTCGCGTCGCTCGAGGCCGACGGGCACCAGGCCGTCTGCATGGCCGTGCTCGGCCACAAGGCCGATCTCGGTGTGATGGCGCTCGGGCCGGATCTTGCCCGCCTCCAGGCTTTCCAGGCCGAGCTCCTCACCGCGCCGCTCGAGCCCGTCTGGTCGTACGTGTCGCTCACCGAGCTCTCCGAATACGGCGCGACCGAAGACGAAGAGCGCGCGCGGCTCGTGGCGGAAGAAGGCGCGTCGGGCGCCGAGCTCGAGCAGCGGCTCGCGACTTGGCGCGATCGCATCGCGCACTACCGCGAGCAACGCATCCATCCGCGCCTTCCCGCGAAGCAGGTGTGTTGCTTCTACCCCATGTCGAAGCGGCGCGCTCCCGAAGCAAACTGGTACGAGCTGTCGTTCGAGCAACGCAAGGAGTTGATGGGCGGACACGCGCGCGTCGGTCGCACCTATGCGGGTCGCGTGCTGCAGCTCATCACCGGGTCGACCGGCATCGACGACTGGGAATGGGGCGTGACGCTCCTCGCCGACGACGTCGTCGCGCTGAAGGAGATCGTCTACGAGATGCGTTTCGATCCGGTGTCGGCGAAGTATGCCGACTTCGGTCCGTTCTTCACGGGCCTGGTGCTCCCCGCGTCCGACGCGTGCACTCGAGTCGGACTGCGCGTGCATCCATGACTGCGAAATCCTCGATCCGGCTCTTCGTGTCGTTTCCCGAGGAGTTGGTCAATCGGCCCATGATCTACGAGCTCGTGAAGGGGTACGACGTCGTTCCCAACATCCGGCGCGCGAACGTCGAATCCCACTCAGGGTGGGTGATCCTCGAGCTCTCGGGAGCGCCGGACGCACGAGATGCGGCAATCGCGTATCTCGAAGGTCTCGGCTGCTCCGTCAACCGCATGGAAGGCGACGTCGTCGCAGGGTAGAACGGCGGGCCTGGCCCTTCGGTGGGGTACCCGGACTGCCGAAAAGACACCATGGCGCCGTCCGGTTGGCAGGAGGTGAGGAAGAGGGACATGGCCGCCGACGACGTCGACCAGGTACGCACCGACGACGACGTCGTCGAGCGCGAGCCCGAGGCACCCGCGCGATCGAGCGGGATCACCGACGTCAATGCCGCGTTCCGTCGCGCGGTCGAGTCGACCACCGACTTCGTCACGTTCCACGCGCGTGGTGGCCGCATGCTCTTCGCCAACCGCGCCGCGCGCGAGGTGATGGGCGTCGGTGCCGACGACCCGCTGCCGCGCGTCGACCTGAACGAATTCTTCGACACCACTCCGGATCAACTCGCGGAGATCCGCCAATCGATCATCGACCACGGCCGATGGTCGGGAGAGCTCGACATACGCGCGGGCGACAAGCGGATCCCCGCGTCGGTGGTCGTCACCGG
>CAZLEC010000864.1:0-1863 GCA_964558245.1 uncultured Burkholderiales bacterium
CATCACGCGCCGAGCCATCGCTCGGGTGCCGGGCGTGCGGGCGTAGCCGGTGATCTCGCCGCCGTGCGCGACCACGACGTACGGCGCCGCCGAGAGCCGCGGGCCGGCCAGGCCGATCGGGAGCATCGGGTCGAGGAAGATCACGTCGGCGCCGACCTCGCGAGCGAGTGCGTCGATGCGGCGCACCACCGCCGGCGTCGGCAGCAGCACGCGCTCCTTCACCCGCTCGACGCGGAAGGCCTGCTGCGCGTCCCAGGCCGCCGCGTCGGGGAACGCGGTCGTGAGCACCGTCGTGTCGCCGGGCGGGAGCCGTCGCCAGAGCTCGTAGAGATACGACTGGATACCGCCGTGCTTCGGCGGGAAGTCGTTCGTCACCAGCAGCGAGGGCACGGCGAACGCCCCCTACGCCTCGACGACCGCAGCGGGCGTGCGGACACGGAGGAGCACGAGACCGGCGAGGGCGCACACCGCGCCGGTGGTGAACGCGCCGCGGTTCCCGGCGAACGCGACCACCGCCCCGCAGATGAACGCGCCGAGACCCTGCGACGCGTCGAAGAACGACGAGAACGTGCCCACGACCGACGCGCGGTCGGAGTCGCTCACCCCGTCGAGCGAGAGGAGGAGCAGCGCGGGATACATCAGCGACATCCCGGCCGCGAACACCGCGGTGCCGATCACGAGCCCCGCGATCGAGGGCCACGCGGCGATCAGCCCGACACCTGCGGCCACGAGCACCAGCGCGAGCGCGGCGGTCGGGCGACCGCCCATCCGGTCGGGCACTCGCGCGCCGAGCACGCGCACGACCAGGATCAACACGCCGTACTCCGCGAAGATCGGCCCCGATCCGATGTGGATCTGCGTGACGTAGAGCGGGATGAAGGCACTGAAACCCGCGAGCCCGATCAGACCGAGGAACAACACACTGCCGGGTTCGATCGCCGCTCGGTGAAAGAGCTGCCGGGCCCTCGGCACGATCTCGCGCTCGACCTCCACGGTGAACGTGCCGAGCGCCGACGCGACGAACGCCAGCACCGCCGACACTGCCCAGACGCGTCCGTAGTGGCCGTGACGGCCGTGTGTGGTCGCGCCGCAGAGCACCCCGCCGAGCACCGGGCCGAACGAGAGCCCGCCGTAGACCGCGACCGACCAGTAGCTGACCGCCTCGCCTCGGCGCGCAACCGGCGCAAGGTCGGTGATCATCGTGGCCGCGCCGACGAAGAACCCCGCCTCGCCGAAGCCGGTGACGACGCGCATCACGATCAGGTACCACTGCGCGTGCACGAGGCCGTAACACGCGACCGACACGCCGACCACGAATGCCCCGCCGATGATGAGGATGCGCCGGCCGAGCGAGTCGCCGAGCCAACCGGCGTAGGTGCGCAGCGCGATCGCACCGACCGCGAACGCACCCACCGCCACGCCGACGGCGACGGATCCCTGCCCGAGCGACTTCTCGACGTAGAGCGGCAACACGGGCGTGAGCATCGCGAGCGCGGTGAAGTAGCAGAGACCGCTCGAGACGACCAGCACGAACCGGGCCGAGAGCAGACGGTCGTTGCCACCCGCCGGAAGGTCGGTCACGCGCGCGTCGGACGCCTCGCCGTCAGGCATTGGCGAGCGCGAGCGCCGTGTCCCACGAGGCGCGCTCGGTGATGAGCTTGCGGTACTGCATCACCTGGCGGGGCCGATTGAAGCCGAGCGCGCCCACGAGACGACCGGCCCGGCCGAACAACGAGACGAACTGCCGCTCCGCGTACGAGCCGTGCGAGACGTGCACGTCGGCGTCGGCCGACACCACGCCGACGGTCTGGATCTTGCGGTCGTACTGGTCGGACCACACGAACGGCACCGGCGCGAACGGCT
>CAZLEC010000865.1:0-1863 GCA_964558245.1 uncultured Burkholderiales bacterium
CGAAGAACACGTCTTCGTGGCGCCACATCACGCCCTTCGGCATGCCGGTGGTGCCACCGGTGTAGAGGATGTACAGGTCGTCGCCGGAGCGGGCCGAGAACCGGCGGTCGGCGCTCGCGGCGGCCAGCGCCGGTTCGTAGTCGACCGCGGCGAGGCTCGCGGGCGCCGCGGGCGTGCCGTCGTCGACCGCGACGAAAGTGCGGAGCGCGGGGAGTGCCGGTGCGATCGCCGCGAGCTTCGGCGCGAACTCGCGGTGGAACACCACCGCGCAGGTGTCGGCATCGTCGAACAGGTACCGCAGCTCGTCCTCGACGTAGCGGTAGTTCACGTTGATCGGCACCGCGCGCAGCTTGAACGCGGCCAGCATCACCTCGAGGTACTCGATCGAGTTGTACAGGTAGCAGGCGACGTGGTCGCCGGGCCCGACTCCTCGCTCGGCGAGCGCGTTGGCGAGGCGGGTCGCCCGGGCGTCTTCCTCGGCGAAGGTGAGCCGCCGGTCGCCACACACCATGGCGTTGTGGTCGGGAACCGTGTCGGCGACGCGCTCCCAGAGGTCGGCGAGGTTGTACTCCATGTCCAACCTTCCCGGAACGGTTCGGAGCTCCCGGGCGGACCGTAGTTGTGGCGCGACTCGGGCGTCGAACAGGCTCGGGGCCCTACACGCCCAGGGTCACCAGCGCGGCGTCGACCCGTGGGGTGAGCCGCTCCGTGAACGCATCGCGGGGGCCGTGTGCACCGGCCGCGTCGGCCTCGTCGGCCTCGGCCCAGAGCTCGGACTCGACCGGTGCGAGAGCTCTGTGGACCACCGCGAGGGCGCCGGGGTCGGATTCGACCCGGTCGCGCAGCCGGGCGAACCGCTGCCACTGGGAGGGGTCGGTGAGGATCGCCGGCACCGCGGGCGGGAAGAACGGGACGAACACGCCCGCGCACGGGCTCCCGAGGCACGCCCACGCCCGGGGCGGCGCGTCGGTCCGGAGCTCGGTCACGAACGACGCAGTCGTGGCCTGGTCGGCGCGGAGATGCATGCAGACGGTGACGTGGCGGTCGTGCTCGTCGTGGAACGCGGGCACCGGGTTGCGCTCGCACTCGCGGTCGCGGTCGGCGCCCGCGTCCGGAGCGCCCCAGGGCCCGTTGCCGTGATCGCGCAGCGCCGCGACAACGCGGGCCGCGGCGGTGCCGAGCGTCTGCGGCCCGCCGGGTGACCGGCTGGCGATGCACGCGGTCGTGGCCGCGAGGCGATGGTCAGCGATCGAGGTGCGAATGGTGCGCGAGCGCCAGTGGTCGAAGTCGGCGCCGGGCGCGACGTCGGGCGACGCGACCGTCCAGTCGGTCGAGATGGTGATCCGATTGGAGATCGCGGCGCCGTTCCCGACCGGCCGCGCCGCCCATGTGCGCGCACTGGTCTCGAGCACCCACCCGTCGCGCGCGTCGGCGATCAGGAACGAAGAGAAGTACGGCTCGGAGTGGTGGTGCTCGCCGCTGCCGCCCTGGCCGTGCGCGGTGAGCGCGGCCGTCATGGCGTCGAGCGCGGCTCCCGCCGACGTCCCGCGCTCCAAGCCGAGGCGCACGAGGTCCATGCCGATGAGGCCGGCCGATTGCGCGCGCGGATTGTCGATGGTCCAGACGCGCTCGTTGCCGATCGCGACGCCGTGATCGTTGACGCCGTGCTCGAGGCCCCACAACCACGTCGGGTGCGAGCCGACGAGCGCGAGCGCGCCGGCATCGGGAATGCGGAGGTACTGCGTGTCGAGGAAGTCGCCGGGGCGGCGGGCCGTATGGGCGAGCACCACTTGGGCTTCGTCGGGCGGGCGGTCGGAGTTCTTGGCGAACACCATCCCGGCGCCGGTGCGTACACAGAGGGTG
>CAZLEC010000866.1:0-1861 GCA_964558245.1 uncultured Burkholderiales bacterium
ATTGCGGCGGGTTGTTCCTGCTGCTCGGCGCCGAGCCACGCTGTGAATGGCTCCCGACAGGTGTCACGCGCGACACCCGCGGCTTCGTGCTCACTGGCCGCGACGTCCCCCAGGAATCATGGACCGACGGGCTTCCCCCCGAAAGCCTCGCCACCTCCATACCCGGCGTGTTCGCCGTCGGCGACACCCGCGCCGGCTCAACGAAACGTGTCGCAGCCGCCAGCGGCGAAGGATCGTCGGTCGTCACGCTCGTCCATGCTCACCTCGCAGTCACACGAGACATCGACCAACCCGCCGACGCAGAGCCTCAGACGCCGGCCACGTCGAACAAGACGCCATGACCGCCATGATGACCGAAAGGTAAGGGATACGCGAATGGATGAGCCCGATACAGATCGCGAGTTGGTCGCGGCGTTCGACGAACTCATCGAAGCGGCACATGAGACGAGTCAGGCCGCGTGGATTGCGCCTCACGGGCCACGCCGTGATGCGCTCGACGCACTGTTCGCGTTCCTCCGCGTCGAAGTGGCCACTTTGGCGGACGCGGAAGCTGCAATCTTCGGCCGGTCGCCCGACATGGTGAGCCCGTCGGAACAGACCTCTCGCAACCTCGTTGCGGACGCGCACGACATTCCCGATGCCGTCATTCCATTACTCATCGAGCGCGTCGAGGCGGTAGTTGAACATCTACGAACACGCGCGACGCGTATCGAAGACTCGTCCATCGCGAAAATTCTTCGCGACATCGCCGATGGGCTCGAAACGCACATTGCAGTGTTGGCGTCCGCGGACGGGCTGCGCGGGTGAGGACATTGCGATCAGATCAGTCTCGGTGCGTGTGTTCGGTTGGCAGCGAAGAACGCGTCGCCATTCACGGCAGAACGAGCGATGCAAAACGACACACAGCGCCGCGTGACGTATCTGTCGCTACGGACGCGCGTCAGATGAAGCACCAACCAGACCGAAGGACGCAACCGTGACGCTCATCGCGATCGAAGAGCACTGGATCCTGCCGGACTTGACGTCCGCGCTGCGGACGTTGCCGGATCATCTGCGCGACGAGAGTCTCGCCTTCAACGAGATGGGCGACCATCAGCAGCGCCTGGACGACCTGGGTGCAGGCCGAACCGCGGCCATGGACGCGCAGGGCATCGACGTGTCGATCCTCGCCCTGACGCCGCCGGGAACACAACCCCTGCCCCCAGGGGAGGCTGTGCGCCTGAGCCGCGCCGCCAACGACGCCGCCGCGGCGGCCGTCAGCAACAATCCTTCCCGATTTCGATCGATGTCCACGCTGCCCATGTCGTCACCACCGGACGTTGCCGGCGAGCTCGCGCGAGCCGCGAGCATCGGCCACGTCGGCACCATGGTCTACGGCCGATCGGGCGACCTCTTCCTCGATGACCCCGTCTACGACGACTTCTTCGCGGCCGCAGCGGAACTCGGCCAACCGGTGTTCATTCATCCGCAACTGCCCTCGCCTGCCGTTCGGGATGCGTCATACCGCGGCTTCGACCCCATGACGGATCTTGCCCTCGCCACCTTCGGATGGGGGTGGCACCTAGACGCCGCAACCGCGGCACTGCGGGTGATACTCCGCGGCACGTTCGATCGGCATCCCGGCCCGATTGGTGAGCGGCTACCAGCTCTACCAGACCAATCTCGCCTACCATTATTGGTCGCAGCTATGGATCGATGGCCGTTGGCTGCCGTTTGATTTCTCGTCGTGGCACCTGATGCACGCCGTGCCAGGCGATAACTGGCGATCGAGCTTTGCCGGCGAGATCGATTATCGCCTGAAGGTCCAGGTGATGCCCAAATTGTTCACGGGGACTAGCAGCCTCAACCTTCCGTCCCGATG
>CAZLEC010000867.1:0-1850 GCA_964558245.1 uncultured Burkholderiales bacterium
CGGGCTCACGTACTTCCCCGTGCTCTCGCTCGGTCCCATCATCGAGCACCTGAAGCTGTAGGAGCGTCGTGACTACCACTGATCTCGTCCCCGAACCCGTCGACGTCTCGCACGTGCACGAGCCCGGCAAGGGTGCGTCGCGGCGCGGCGCGCTGCTGAGCCCGGCAATCGTGCGGCGCGCGATGCTCGACTCGGTCAAGAAGCTGCACCCGCGCACCCAGGTGCGGAACCCGGTGATGTTCGTCGTGTTCATCGGCAGCCTGCTCACGACGTATCTCTTCGTGCGCGACCTGCCGAGCGCCAAGGCGGCCGACTCCGTGTTCACCGGGCTCGTCGCGATCTGGCTCTGGTTCACCGTGCTCTTCGCCAACTTCGCGGAGGCGGTGGCCGAGGGTCGAGGCAAGGCCCAGGCCGACACGCTGCGGAAGACCCGCTCGGAGACGCCGGCCAAGGTGTTGCTCGACGACGGGTCGATCGTCGAGCGGCTCTCGACCGAGCTGCACGTCGGCGATCGCGTCGTCGTCACCCCCGGAGAGTTCATCCCGGGCGACGGCGACGTGATCGAGGGCATCGCCTCGGTCGACGAGTCGGCGATCACCGGCGAGTCGGCGCCGGTCATCCGCGAGTCGGGCGGTGACCGCTGCGCGGTCACGGGCGGCACCCGCGTGCTCTCCGACCGCATCGTCGTGCAGATCTCGGCCGAGCCCGGCGAGAGCTTCATCGACCGCATGATCGCGTTGGTCGAAGGGGCCAACCGGCAGAAGACCCCCAACGAGATCGCGCTCAACATCCTGCTGGCCGGATTGAGCATCGTGCTGCTGCTCGCGACGGCCACGATCCAGCCCTTCGCGAAGTACTCGAACGGCCAGCAGGAGATCACGGTGCTCGTGGCGCTCCTGGTGTGCCTCATCCCGACGACCATCGGCGCGCTGCTCTCCGCGATCGGCATTGCCGGCATGGACCGGCTGGTGCAGCGCAACGTGCTCGCCATGTCGGGCCGCGCAGTCGAGGCCGCGGGCGACGTCGCCACGCTGTTGCTCGACAAGACCGGCACGATCACGTACGGCAACCGGATGGCCGCCGCGTTCCTGCCGGTCGCGGACCACGACGAACAGCAGCTCGCACGCGTCGTGCTGCTCGCGTCGCTGGCCGACGAGACTCCCGAGGGCCGCTCGATCGTCGATCTCGCCGAGTCACGCTACGGCGCCGTTCCCGAATCCCTTCCCGGCGCCGAGCTGGTTGAGTTCACCGCCCAAACTCGCATGTCCGGCATCGACTATGACGGACCGCCGGATCGCATGGGGCGTGCCGAGCGCCACTGCATCCGCAAGGGCGCGGCCGATTCGGTCGTGAAGTGGGTCGAGGAGCAGGGCGGCCGCGTGCCGGCCGACCTCGAGCCCATCGTCGAGGAGATCGCGCAAAGCGGCGGTACTCCCCTCGTCGTCGCCGAAGGCACGCACGTGGTCGGCGTGATCCATTTGAAGGACACCGTCAAGACCGGCATCGCCGAGCGGTTCGCGGAGATGCGCGCAATCGGTATCCGCACCGTCATGATCACCGGAGACAACCCGCTCACGGCCGCCGCGATCGCCAAGGAAGCCGGCGTCGACGACTTCATGGCCGAGGCCACACCGGAAGACAAGCTCGCCCGCATCCGCGCCGAGCAAGCCGGTGGATGCCTGGTCGCCATGACCGGTGACGGCACGAACGACGCCCCGGCACTCGCGCAGGCCGACGTTGGTGTCGCGATGAACACCGGCACCCAGGCGGCCAAAGAGGCCGGCAACATGGTCGACCTCGACTCCGATCCGACGAAGCTCATGGACATCGTCGAGATCGGCAAGCAGATG
>CAZLEC010000868.1:0-1848 GCA_964558245.1 uncultured Burkholderiales bacterium
TCGTTCAGCGCCGGCGACACCTCCTTGACGACGGCGATCCCCCGCATGCCGGCTGCACCGAACCTCGGCCGAATCCAGGTGCGCGAAGGCAAGGCGGCGTCCTACGACTTCGAGCTCCGGCACAAGATCACGGTGATCGGCCGCGGCACCGACGCCGACATCAGGCTCACCGATCAGGCGGTGTCGCGACGTCACGCCGAGATCCGAATCGTCAACGGCGCGACGATGTTGAACGACCTCCAATCGACCAACGGCACCACTCTTAACGGCGTCACCGTCACCACAACAGCGTTGTCGGACGGCGATGAGATCCGGATCGGCGAGACGGTACTCACCTATCGCGCGCCGGCCGACGCACCCCAAGGTGCCGCGCTGCCCGGGCTGCCCAGCCTCCCCAACCCGGGCCCTCGGGGCTGAGTACCGCGGATGTCAGAGCTCTCGCTCTTCTTGTTGCGGGCGGGATTCGTTGCCTTGTTGTGGGTCTTCGTCATCGTCGCCTTCGGCATCGTTCGATCAGACCTGTCCGGCGGTGCGCAACCACGCGTCGTCCGGCCGCAACCCAAGAAACAGGCGAAGAAGCCGAGCTCGCGCAAGGCCCCTCGCAAACTCGTCGTCGTCGCCGGCGCGTTGGCCGGCACGTCCATCAACCTCGGCGACGCACCAGTCACGATTGGGCGAGCAAACGACTCGACCCTCGTGCTCACCGACGACTACGCCTCGACGAGGCACGCGCGGGTTTTCCAGCGCGATGGGCAATGGTTGGTCGAGGACCTCGGATCGACCAACGGCACCTTTCTCGACCGGGCGAAGGTCACGCAGCCCACTCCGGTAGCGACGGGCACGCCGATCAGAATCGGCAAGACCGTTCTCGAGCTACGCAGATGAGCGCGCGATGAGCCTCATGCTTCGGTTCGCCGCGAGGTCGGACGTCGGTCTCATCCGCACCAACAACGAGGACGCCGTCTACGCAGGCCCGCGGCTCGTAGCGGTCGCCGACGGCATGGGCGGTCACGCAGCGGGGGACGTCGCGAGCGCCGTGACGATCGCCACGTTGGCCCCGCTCGACGACGACGACCCGCCGTCCGATTTGCTCTGCGTCCTCGAACAATCCATCCGGCAGGCCAACGACCAGCTCCGCCAGATGATGGACTCCGATGCCGAGCTCGACGGCATGGGCACCACGCTGACCGCGCTGTTGTGGGGCGGCACCCGACTCGCTCTCGCGCACATCGGGGACTCTCGCGCCTACCTGCTGCGCGACGGCGAACTCACTCAGATCACCCACTACCACACGCTCGTACAGCACATGGTCGACCTGGGTCAGCTCGACGAAGCTGATATCCCCACGCATCCGCAACGGTCGGTGATTCTGCGCGTGCTAAATGGCAGGCCGGACGCCGAAGCGGACCTGTCTATCCGCGAAGCGCGCGCGGGCGATCGCTACTTGTTGTGCAGCGACGGCCTGTCCGGCGTTGTCAGCAAGGAGACCTTGCGCGAAACGCTCACCCTCGGCGATCCCGAGCAGGTCGTCGACTCGCTTGTCGACTTGGCGTTGCGTGGCGGGGCTCCCGACAACGTGACCTGCGTGGTGTGCGACGTCATCGAGGCGGGCACCTCGGCGGCCGGATCTCCGGTGATCGGCGGCTCCATCGCCGATGGCGACGACGTGCGGATCCGCCAGCCCGATACCGCTGCCGGTCGCGCTGCAGCTTTGCGGATCCACCGCCGACCGGCGGCTCACCGGGCCAACGACGACGAGCCGACCCGACGGCGCTGGCGCGGCCCTGCCCTCGTTGCCGTCTTACTGCTGGCAGTCGCCGGCGGACTCTTCGGCGGCACCTGGTGGTA
>CAZLEC010000869.1:0-1843 GCA_964558245.1 uncultured Burkholderiales bacterium
GCGTTCGAGGCTGACGCGGGGGGTGAGCAGTGAGCAACGACGAGTCTGGCGACACGATCGTCGAGGCGTTGCGTCGAGCCAATCCCGTTCCCGCAGGCGCGGGAGTGAGCCGGCGTTCGTTGCCGTCCGCGCATGCGTTGTTCGCCGATGTGATCTCCCGGCGCACCCGCGCGGTGCGCCGGCGTGTGCTCCTCGTCGCGATCGCGATCGCGTTGCTGGCCTTGTTGCTCCTTGGGTTTGCGGCGTTGCGGCGACAGGGAACGTCGCTGTCGATCGCACCCGTCTGCTTCGGGTCGGACAGCGTTCACGGACCCAAGGTCGTCGCTGCCGGCGGCGATCCCGAGCAAGCGTGCGCGACCGTGTGGGCCGGCGGGAGGTTCGGCGCAACTGCCGCGCCCGACTTCGACGTCTGTGTGCTCCCGTCGGGAGTCCTCGGCGTGTTTCCCGGCGAGTCGGGCAGCGTGTGCCCTCGACTCGATCTGCCCGAGAGCTCCGGCGACGATCGCGTCGAGCGATTCGTCGATTCGATCGACGCACAAGTGTCCGGCGCGTGTACCGGGCTCGAGCAGGCCGAGAACATCGTCAACACCGAGATCGCGAAGCGTCAGTTCTCCGGTTGGACGATTGCCGCGCCGACCGGTGGATTCGACGCGGCGCGTACGTGCGCGTCGATCGCGGTGGATCCGGGGAGTCGGAAGGTCTCGATCATCGGCATCCTGAATCCGTTCCCGGGTTCCGACGAGCAGCCGTGAGCGACCTCAGGCGTACGCGAGCATCTCGTCGAAGCCGGCGCGCAGGCACGTGAGCAGCGTCGTGGAGTCGGGCACCGCGGTCGTGTCGGTAACCACGCCGATGCAGCACGTGTCGCAGTGCGAGATGAGGGAGATGTTCACGGCCGCGCCGCCGGGCGGAGCGAAGGCGTAGAGGCGTTCGACCCGGGCGCCCGCGGCGAAGACCGGGACCGGTGCTCCGGGGACGTTGGTCGCGACGAAGTCGCAGCACTTGAGCATGCCGCCGAAGAGCGCGGTGGTCGTTGCCGTCGGGAGCCGGTTGAGCACGCCGGCCAGCTGCCCGGTGAGTTGCAGCGCGGGTTCGGCGCGCCATTGCTGCACCAGCGAACGGACGGCCTGCACCCGCTCGCGCGGATCCGAGATGGTCGCCGGGACCGCGAAGCGCGCCGGCGCCCAGTGGTTACCGCCCGCGTCGTCGCCCTCGTGGCGGAGATTGATCGGCAGCGTCATCCGCAACGATTCGGGATACTCGCCGTGGTGCTCGTGATATCGGTGCAGGCCGCCGAGGATCGCCGCGACGAACACGTCGTTGAGGCTGCCTTCGGTGAGCTTGGCGGCGCGCCGGAGATCGTCGAGTGGGAGGTCGAAGAGGTCGAGCCGCCGACCGAGGCCGCGATCGCGCATCACGGGCGACATCGGTTCGAGTGCGGGCGCGACCACGCGACCGATCGAGAGGGCGGTGCGCGCGAGCTCGCTGCCGGCGTGGAGCGGATCGCGCATCGTCGCGAGCGCGGCTTGGGTCGCGATGCCCGGAGCCCGCCGGGCGACGCCGAGTATCCGGCGCGACGAGTGCACGAGCGATTCCCGCACCAACGCCCGCGCGTCCATGATTTCCGGGGCCGGCACCGCGGGCGTGTCGTCGGGCTCCGCCGCGTCGGCGGTGAGGTCGACGAGCAGCGAGAGCAGCTCCATTCCCCCGACGCCGTCGGTCACGGTGTGGTGCACCTTCATGGCGAAGGCCGCGCGTTCGGTGCCGTCGGCGTCGTAGAGGCCCTCGATGAGGGTGAACTCCCACAGCGGCCGCGCGCGATCGAAGCCGGCGGAAGCCAACG
>CAZLEC010000870.1:0-1838 GCA_964558245.1 uncultured Burkholderiales bacterium
GGCCGTCCTGCGGGATGCGCCGCTCGGCGATGTTGATGTCGGCCATGACCTTCAAGCGGCTGATCACGCCGGCCTGAATGCTGCGCGGCGATCGCATCACCTCGTGGAGCACGCCGTCGATGCGGAACCGGATGCGCAGGTCGTGCTCGGCCGGTTCCACGTGGATGTCGGAGGCGCGATCGTTCACGGCCTGGGTCACGAGCAGGTTGACGAACTTGACGATCGGCGCGTCCTCGACGAGCTCGGAGACGTTCGCGAGATCGGCGGCGTCGTCGCTCGCGTCCTCGGTGGCCGCTTGGACGACCGCGTCGACGTCGGTGTCCATCCGGTAGAAGCGCTCGATGGTCTCGTTGATCTGCGAGGCGGTCGCCACGACGGTGCGCACCTCGGCGCCCGCGATCGCCCGGATGTCGTCGACCGCGAACACGTTCGACGGGTCGGCCATCGCCACGACGAGGCGACCGTCTTCCCATCCGATCGGGATCGCCTGGTAGCGCCGCGCCAACGACTCGCTGACGAGCGCCGCGACCGACCCGTCGACCGCCCGGTCGTTCAGGTCGACGAACTCGAGCCCGACCTGGCGGGCGAGTGTCCGCACGAGCTCGGCCTCGGAGATGGTCCCGGATTCGATCAGCAGTCGCCCGAGCGGCTTGCCACTGCGAGTCTGTTCCGCCAACGCCGCGTCGAGCTGGGCGTCGGTCAGAAGTCCTTCGTCTATGAGCAAGGCGCCCAGCGGCGTCGCATCGCCCACTGGCTGTCCCTTTCCCGTCCATGGTCCGAAATCGCACTTCTTGGCGAGTTCGCCGCGCGGCGGGCGGCCGCCGCGGCCGTTACCGGCAGCGACGGGCTCGGTCTCCCCCGTGGCGATCGTGACCTATATCGACGCTGCGCGCGCGTGGCTGTATGGGGATCTCACTCTCCGTGACATCACCCGACCTCGGGGCCGAGGGTCACGAGTCGCGCAGGCCCGAGAACAGTCGGAGGAACGCACCCTTGTCGGCCGGCTCGTGCCCGTTGCCGGCCGGCTCGGTCTCCGGCTCCACGGCCGGGGGCGGCTCGACGGCCGCGGGTGCAGCCGGCGGCTCGGAAACCGGCGCTTCCGGCTCGGCGGCGGTTTCCGGCGCGATCGTGACGACCACCGGCGGCGCCGGCTCGGTCGGCGGCGCCGCCGGCTCCGCCACCACAACCGCGGGTTCCGCGACGGCATCGGCCGGCTCCGGCGCGACAACTGCAGGCTCCGGCGCGGCAACCGCGGCCTCGGCCATCGTGACGGGCTCCGCCGGCGCGAGGTCAGCGGACACGGCGTCATCCGCACGGGCCGCCGCGGGATCGATCACGCCGATCGCGCCGGCGTCGATCAACTCGAGCAACGACTGGCACAGCTCGATCATCGGGCGGTTCGTGCGCTGCACGAGCTCGCGCACCGTTCGCCGGCCGTCGACGGCCACGAGCAACGTCCACCGTTCGCGGTCGATCACGAGCTCGTCGACCTCGAGCGCGTCGAGCAGTTGGGGCCGGCACTCGAGTGACGGGATCACGCGCAGGATCTCGCGCCACTGCTTGAGCAGGCGATCGACCTCGACCAGCGCGTCGCTGAGCTCGACCGGTTCGGCGCACGTCCACGGCGCCGGGTCGTCGGCCGCGAAGCGGAACGAGCCGGACTCCTGGCACATCACCGCGAAGCACATGTCGACGAGGCGGCTGAGCAGCGCCGGCGCGCCGTCGACCTGCCCTCGTTGCTCCGCGGTCTCGGCGCCGTGGCAGTGGCCGTCCTCGAGGTGCACGACGCCCGAGATCGGTCCCGCGTCGAGCCAGAGCGCGCCGCTCTTCCGGGCGCT
>CAZLEC010000871.1:0-1832 GCA_964558245.1 uncultured Burkholderiales bacterium
TCACGAAGCGGTTCGGCGGCTTCGTCGCGGTCGACGGCATCGACTTCGTGATCCGGCCCGGCGAGGCGTTCGGCTTCCTCGGCCCCAACGGCGCGGGCAAGAGCAGCACGATGCGCATGATCGGCTGCGTCTCTCCGACTTCCGGCGGGGTGCTCCGGGTGCTCGGGATGGATCCGGCGGTCGACGGTGCGCAGATCCGCGGCCGGCTCGGCGTGGTCCCGCAGGAGGACAACCTCGACACCGAGCTCACGGTGTGGGACAACCTGATGATCTACGGCCGCTACTTCGACCTCCCGCGCGCGGAGATCCGCCGGCGGGCCGAGGAGCTGCTCGAGTTCGTGCAGCTGGCCGACCGGCGCGACTCGCGCGTCGATCCGCTCTCGGGCGGGATGAAGCGCCGCCTCACGATCGCGCGGGCGTTGATCAACCAGCCGGACGTGTTGCTCCTCGACGAGCCGACCACCGGCCTCGATCCCCAGGCCCGGCACATGCTCTGGGAGCGGCTGTACCGCCTGAAGCAGGACGGCGTCACGCTGGTGCTCACCACGCACTACATGGACGAGGCCGAGCAGCTCTGCGATCGCCTGGTGATCATGGACGGCGGCCGGATCGTGGCCGAGGGTTCGCCGCGCGAGCTGGTCACCACGCACGCGACTCGTGAGGTCGTGGAGCTGCGCTTCGCACGCGCCGCCGAGCAGCAAGACGCGTTGCCGCGTGTGCGCGAGCTCGCGTCGCGCGTCGAGCCGGTGGCCGACCGACTGCTCGTGTACACCGACGACGGCGACGCGACCGCGGCCGCCGTCGCCGGCGACGGGGTCGGGGCCGCGACGGTGCTCGTGCGGCGGGCCAGTCTCGAAGACGTGTTCCTCATCCTGACCGGCCGCACCCTCGAGGACTAGCGCGTGTCGACCCCGCCCGTGATCCGCGTCATGGAGCGTGAGGCGCGCGTGTTCGCGCGTCTCTGGCGCGGCCTGGTGCTGTCGACGGTCGTGAGTCCGGTGCTCTTCCTCGCCGCGATGGGTCTGGGTCTCGGTGGCCTGGTCAAGGCGCACACCGGAACGGTCGCGGGATTGTCCTACCTCGACTTCGTCGCCCCCGGGCTGATGGTCGCGAGCGCGATGCAGATCGCAGCCAACGAAGCGATGTGGCCGGTGCTCGGCGGGGTCAAGTGGGTGAGCAATTTCCATGCCGCGGTGGCGACGTCGATCACTGCGGGCGAGGTCGCCGTCGGCTACGTGCTCTGGATCGTGGTGCGGGCGGTCGGCGCGTCGATCGTGTTCCTGGTCGTCGCCGCGTTGCTCGGCGCGGTGCCGTCGGCGTGGGGCGTGCTGGCGGTGCCGGCGGCGGCGCTGTGTGCTGCGGCGTTCGCGGCGCCGCTGTGTGCCTATTCGGTGCGGCTCGACAGCGATGTCTCGTTCCCCGTGATCTTCCGGGTGGGGGTGCTCCCGCTGTTCTTGTTCTCCGGCACCTTCTTCCCGATCTCGCAGCTCCCCAGCGGGCTCCGTCCGCTCGCGGCCCTGTCGCCGCTCTGGCACGGCGTGGAGCTGGCGCGAGGTGCCTCGACCGGCACGTTGCATCTCGGCGCAGACATCGTGCACGTCTTGGTGCTCCTCGCCTGTGTCGCCGGCGGTCTCTTGTGGAGCCGGCGCACGTTCACCCGGCGGCTCACGTCGTGAGCGCGAACGTGACCAGTCCGTTCCGCGTTCTGCCGCCGATCAGCGCGCGCCGGCGGCCGTGGCGCATGGTCGAGCGCAACGTGCTCGCGTACCGGCGCACCTGGTACGTGTTCGTGAGCGGATTCTTCGAGCCCGTGCTGTTCCTCCTGTCGATCG
>CAZLEC010000872.1:0-1827 GCA_964558245.1 uncultured Burkholderiales bacterium
GCACTGCGCGAACCCGATCTCGGTTCGTGACCCCTTGGTGGAGCTGTTCACCGGCGTGTTGTTCGCGGCAGTGGGTGCGCGGTTCGCGCACTCGTGGGCGCTACCCGCGTTCCTGGTGCTCACTGGCGCGTTGATCGCGATCTCGGTGATCGACCTCGAGCACTTCATCATCCCGAACCGCATCGTGTACCCGGTCGGGTTCGCGAGTGTCATCCTGCTCGCGCTGGCCGCGCTCATCCAGCACCACTGGGGTGCGTTCGGACGCTCACTGCTGGGCGCGTGCTGCGCGTTCGCGTTCTTCTTCGTGCTGCATCTCGTGTCGCCCCGGGGGATGGGGTTCGGCGACGTGCGGCTCTCCTTCGTGCTCGGCCTCTTTCTCGGGTGGCTCGGCTGGCCGGAGCTGCTCGGCGGTCTCTTCGCGGGCTTCCTGTTCGGCGCCGTCGTCGGCCTCGCGCTGATCGCGTTCGGCGGTCGCGCGCGGAGTCAACACATCCCGTTCGGGCCGTATCTGGCCGCCGGCACGATGACATTCGTGCTTGCCGGGGACCATCTCGTCAGCTGGTGGCGCGGTTTCGGCCACTGAGCGCACCCGACGGCCGCCACTGCCGGCCGAGTGTCCGTTTCGTCGGTACCGGAACGGCGGATTTGGGGAAGGTGTCGCCCAAGGCTTCAGCCTGGGGCGGGATCTGTCGATTGTTGCTGGTGCATCTTCCTGCAACCAGAGGTGACGCCGTGGACGAGGGGTACCGACTCCTCACGGTACGAGAAGTGGCCGACGTCATGAGGGTGTCGACCATGACCGTTTACCGCCTCATCCGGGGCGGCGAGCTGCCCGCGACGCGGGTCGGCAAGCACTTCCGTATCCCAACCCGCGACCTCGAGGGCTACCTCGAGTCCCAGAGCACTCGAGGAGGCGACGCATGGCCCGCCGCCTGATCGGACTCGACATCGGCACCAACGCCGTGACCGTGGCGGAGGTGCGAGCGGGAGATCCGCCGCGCCTCGTGATGTTCGGTCAGGTCGCGTTGGGTCGCGAGACCATGCGCGAAGGCGAGGTCGCCGACGACGCGGCGGTGACCGAGGCCGTCGGACGCCTGCGCGAGGAGGTCGGCCTCAAGCGCGCGGCCGTGCGCCTCGGTCTCGCGAGCCCACGCGTCGTCGTACGTCAGATCGAGATGCCGCAGATGTCACGCGACGAGCTCGCGAGCGCGCTGCAGTTCCAGGCCGCTGAGCTCATTCCGATCCCGCTCGAAGACGCGGTGCTCGACTTCGCGATCCTGGGGCCCGCGAGCCCCGGCGACAGCGGCGAGCCCCGCATGCACGTGCTGCTCGCGGCAGTGCAGGAAGCCACGGTGCTGCGGCTCGTCGCGGCGGTCGAGGCCGGTGGGCTGCAGGTGTCGGCGGTGGACCTCGTACCGCTCGCGCTGATCCGTCCGCTCGCGCGGACTGCACGCGATCTCGCACTCATCGGCGCCGGCGTCGGAGGAGACCCGAGCGCGTCCGAGCACGGCGGCGGCGTGGCGCTCGCGGAGCACGCGCCGGGGGCCGAGGGCATCGTCTCGTTCGGCGGCGGTGTCACTGCGATCGCGGTGCACGAGGTCGGTGTTCCCCGTTTCGTGCGCGTGCTCGGCACCGGCGGTCGCGAGTTGACCGACGCGATCGCGACCGAGCTCGACCTCCCGCCGGAGACGGCGGAGGCGCTGAAGCGCCAACTCGGTGCGACCGGGCACGACGAGCTCGTCGCCCGCGCCCGGCAGTCGATCGAACGCCCGATGTCGGTGCTCCTCGACGAAGTCCGCAGCTCGATCGACTACTACCGCAATCAAC
>CAZLEC010000873.1:0-1824 GCA_964558245.1 uncultured Burkholderiales bacterium
CCCCGGACTGCACAACTGCCATCTGCATTCGGGGCTGTTACGCGGAACGGCCGAGTCGATGTCGTTGTGGGACTGGCTCGAGGCGTACGTCGACCCCGCGCACAAAGCCCTCACGCCGGAGATCGCCAAGGTCGCTTCGCGGCAGTGCTACGCGGAGAGCCTCCTCGCGGGCACGACGTCGGTGATGGACATGTGGCGCTTCATGGAGGGCTCGGCGGAGGTCGCTTCCGAGCTCGGCATCCGCGCGACGCTGGTTCCGTACGTCGCCGACGAAGCGGGCTTTGACTACTTCGAGAGCATCGAGTCGAACCGGCGCCTGCTCGAGTCGCACGGCACCGCGGCCGAAGGCCGAGTGCGGACCTGGGTGGGCCTCGAACACCTCATGTACTGCACCAAGGCGTGCTTCGCGCAGGCCGTGGAGCTCATGGACGAATTCGGCACCGGACTCCATACGCATTCCTCGGAGTCGATCTGGGAGGTCGAGGAGTCGCTGAAGCGGTGGGGTCGACGCCCGATCGAGGTGTTCTACGACCGTGGGATCCTCGGGCCGCGTACCGTCGTCGCCCACGCGGTCTGGCTCTCGGACCGAGAGATCGAGCTGCTCGCGCAGACCGGCACTTCGGTCGCGCACTGCCCGACGTCGAACATGAAGCTCGCGTCGGGCGCGGCGCGCGTCGGCGACCTCCGCCGCGCCGGCGTGAAGGTCGGCATCGGCAGCGACGGCGAGAAGGAGAACAACAACCTCGATCTCGTGGAGGAGATGAAGATCGCGTCGCTGCTGCAGAAGGTGACGACGCTCGACCCCACGACCGGCGACCCGTGGGACGTGATTCGGCAGGCCACGATCGAGGGGGCGACCGCGCTCGGCCTCGGCGCCACGAGCGGCTCCCTGGAAGCCGGCAAGCGCGCCGACATCGTCACCATCTCGCTCGCGGGATTGCACACGACGCCGGTGATGCACGGCGACCTGTTCAACGTCGCCGCGCACATCGTGTTCTCCGCGTCGGGCCGCGACGTGCGCGACGTGTGGGTCGACGGTCGGCGGCTGGTCTCGAGAGGATCACCGCAGACGTTCGACGTGGCGCGGGTGCGCGCCGACGCCCAAGCTGCCGCGGAGGAGCTGTTCGAGCGCCGCGCCCGGCTGTCGGAAGCGTGAGGCGTTCGCCGCTGCCGACCGCACGCGCTCCAACCGAGGGCCGAAAACGGTCCCGCGGAACCGTCGCGTGGGGTCTTCTCGCGAACAGTGACCGCGTTGCACTCGAGCTCTTGCCCGACAACCGATGGGCTGCCCGCGCCTACCCGTTCCCGAGGCTGAAGCCGCCGATCGAGAGCTTGTTGCCCGCGCCCGACTCACCGTCTCGCGGCAGATAGGGCCCGATCGCGGCCGCGAGGTTGGCGAGGGGCATCGTCTGCAGGAACACCTTGCCCGGCCCGGTCAGCTTGGCGAGGAACAACGCGTCGGCGCCGAACAACATGTTCTTGATGCCCTTCACCCGCTCGATCTCGAAGGCCATGGTGGCGTCGAACAGGCCGACGTGGCCGGGATGCACGCGCAGCACCTCGCCCGGTGCCAGCTCGTACTCCACGACTTCGCCGTCGAGCTCGACCCACGCCTGCCCAGTTCCGGAGACGCGCTGCAGGATGAACCCTTCGCCGCCGAAGAATCCCGCGCTGAGCTTCTGTTGGAATCCGATCTCGAGCGTCACGCTCGACTCGCCGCACAGGTACCCGTGACGGTGCACCATGAGCTGGCGGGTGCCGTCGAGCTCGATCGCCTTGATATGCCCCGGAACCTTCGTGGCGAACGCGACCATGCCCGAGCCG
>CAZLEC010000874.1:0-1823 GCA_964558245.1 uncultured Burkholderiales bacterium
CGCTCTGCAAACACCACCACGACCTCAAAACCAGAAACAACTGGGCGCTCGTCGAAGGGGAAGGGCCGCGACCGATGGTCGCACCCGACGATCCCCGTCACCCCAACTACGGGCCACCGCCGTGACGGTGCCGGGGCCGAGTCGCTCGCGCAACGGTCGGCCGCGCTCGCGCGCGTCCCGGGGAGTCGGGATGCCGCCCGACACCGGTATCCCGGACCGTCTGGCCGAAAAACCCCCTGACTTGACCGACCGGTCAAGGGGTAGCCTGGCGGTCATGACGAGCGTCGTGGAGCTGGGTCAGCGGGCCAAGGCGGCCGGCCGGGCGCTGGCGACCGCCTCGACCTCGGCCAAGAACTCCGCGCTGCTCACCGCGGCCGACCTGCTCCTCGAGCGGGCGGCGGAGATCCAGGCCGCGAACGACGCCGACCTCGATGCGGCGGCGGCCGGCGGCATGGCGGCCGGGCCGCTCGACCGGCTGCGGCTCACCGACGCCCGGCTCCAGGGGATGGCCAACGGGCTGCGAACGGTTTCCGGCCTTCCCGATCCGGTCGGCGAGGTGCTCGACGGCTGGAAGCGCCCGAACGGTCTGCAGATCACTCGCGTGCGGGTGCCGCTCGGGGTCATCGCGATCATCTACGAGAACCGTCCCAACGTCACGAGCGATGCGGCCGGACTCTGCGTCAAGGCGGGCAACGCGGCGCTGCTCCGCGGCAGCTCCACCGCGCTGCGTTCCAACATCGCGGTCGCGTCGGTGCTGCGCGAGGCGCTGGCGAAGCACGACCTCCCCGAGGATGCCGTGATCCTGGTGGAGGACACCGCCTACGAGACGGCCACGGCCGTGATGCAGCTCACCGACTATGTCGACTGCCTCATCCCTCGCGGCGGCCCGTCGCTCATTCAGAGCATTCGCGAGAACGCGACGGTTCCCGTCATCATCGACGGCGACGGCAACTGCCATGTGTACGTCGACTCGTCGGCCGACCTCGACGAAGCGGCGAGGATCGTCGTGAACGCCAAGACCCAGCGGCCGAGCGTCTGCAATGCCGCGGAGTCACTGGTCGTGCACGCAGACGTTGCCGACACATTCGTCCCGAGTATCGCCGATCTGCTCCACGAGCACGGGGTCGAGCTCGTCGGCGACGACGAGAGCCGCAAGCGTTCGGCGCACATTCACCCGCCCGCCGACGGCGACTTCGGCCGTGAGTTCCTCGATCTCAAGATGTCGGTCGCGGTCGCCGCCGACCTCGACGCCGCGATCGCGCACGTGAACCGTTACGGGACCGGCCACTCCGAGGCCATCCTCACGCGTGATCTCGACTCCGCCCGCCGGTTCGCCAACGAGGTCGATGCCGCGGCGGTGCTCGTGAACGCCTCGACGCGCTTCACCGACGGTGAGGAGTTCGGCTTCGGCGCCGAGATCGGCATCTCGACGCAGAAGCTGCACGCACGCGGCCCGATGGGGCTACGCGAGCTCACGACCTACAAGTACGTCGTCTGGGGCGACGGCCAAATTCGCGGCTGAGCCGTCCCTTTCCCGAATCAGGAGCCCGCACTTCTTCATGGCCGAGCGTTTCGACTCCGTTCCCGATGTCCTGCAACGTCTGCGCAGCGTCGACTATCTCGCCGACACGAGCATTGCCGGCGTCGTCTACCTCGCCGACCGGCTCGGCAAGCCCGTGCTCGTGGAAGGTCCGGCGGGCGTCGGCAAGACCGAGCTCGCCAAGGCGGTCGCGGCGGTCACGAACGCGCGGCTGATCCGGTTGCAGTGCTACGAGGGCCTCGACGAGTCGAAGGCCATCTACGAGTGGAACTACAAGAAGCAG
>CAZLEC010000875.1:0-1823 GCA_964558245.1 uncultured Burkholderiales bacterium
CGGGCAATCTGTCGCGGTGAGCACCGACGCCGTTCGTGAGTACTACGCCGCCTTCGGTATGCGCGAGTGGCAGCGCCTTGAGACGGCCGAGGGCATCGTCGAGTTCGCTGTCAACACGCACTTTCTCGATCGGTTCCTACCGACGACGGGCCGAGTACTGGATCTCGGAGGTGGCCCAGGGCGGTATGCCGAATGGCTCGCCAAGCGAGGCCTCCGCGTTGTGCTCGCAGACGCGTCGCCGGAACTCTTAGAGATCGCGCGGAGCCGTATTGCGTCACCGCTCGTCGAAGAGATCGCCACCGCTGACGCACGCGACCTCTCGCGGTGGGACAACGCTTCGTTCGACGCTGCCCTCCTGCTGGGGCCGCTGTACCACATGCCAGACGAGGACGATCGTCGAGCCGCCGTCCGTGAAGCTGTCAGGGTCGTTAGGCCTGGCGGGACGTTGTTCTTTGCGCTAATCCCATGGTACGGGTTCGTTCGGCGAACGATCATGACGGTAGACGAGTGTCGTCACCTCGTCGACAGCGCATTCGTCGATCAGTTGACGGCAGCGGGGACATTCTTGAACGACGTTCCCGGCCGGTTCACCCACGGATGGGGTGCTCGACCCGAAGAGGTCCCATCCTGGTTCGAGAGTCAGGGTCTTGCCACAATCACACTCGTCGCATCCGAAGGGCTCGCGTCAGGTATCGAAGAGGCACTCATCGAGCTTCGAACGACGAACCCCGCGGCGTTCACGGCGGCGATGCGAATTATCACCGAGACCGCGACCGACCCCAGCCTGCTCGGCGGGTCGAAGCACCTCCTGTACATCGCAACGCGCACATAACTGCCGATATGGCTCCCGCGCTTGGCTACTAGATCCAGTGACGCAGCCCTCACGAATTTCACGACGCCTTATCGCAGCGCTGTCTCCACGTCTCGAGGACGACGCCTACCCAGCGCGCGGTTGTGAGGCCGTGTCGGATGGCATGGCGCCGGACGGACAACCAGGCCTCGTCGCCTATATCGATGCGGGTGTGCTGATTGGCTTTCCTGCCCTCACCAGTCCTCCGCCAACGCGGCTCGGTCGGGCTCGAGCCGGCGACTGGCGTTGGTGAGGAGTCGCTGAGGATCTCGCCGATCAGGGTCGGGATGGTGGTTCTGCGTCGAAGGGCTTCGGCCTTGACCGCTCGGTAGGCGCGGGGGTCGACCTGGATGGCGAGTGCGTGCATGCCGGAGCGCTTGTTGACGCGAGCGCCTTCGGTCAGGCGTTGCTGTCGATAGCGCTCGCGGGCGCGGGCGTTCTTGCGCCGGCGTTCCATCTCGCGTCGCCGTAGGCCTTCGACCCGTCGCTGTTCGGCTGCCGCTCTCGCGGCTCTCTGGCGGGCGTGCGCGGCGCGTTCCATCCGCTCGACGGCTTGGGCGAGGAACCTCTCCTCGCTGATCTGATGCGCTTCCGCGTTCTCGGCTTGGTGATCGAGTCGGTCCAGGATCCGCTTGGCCATGCGGGCTGGGTCGGTCGATTGGGTGACCTCGATCCAGAGTTCCGCGGCTTGCACCTCGTCGCCTACGCGGCTCACGACGAACCGTGCTTGTTGACGTCAGCCGGTGGCGCTAGCGCCACCGGCAAGTCTGTAGAGCGCGTGGAGGAGGATTCGTGCTGAGCGCGTGCGCGGACGTGCCAGCTCGCGAACGAGTGAGGGGGGTAGTCGGTGAGTGGTGTCGACGAGCACGGTTGTCGCGGCGACGACCGAGTCAGTGCGGTGCCGTAGGCAATCGCGAGGGTCGATGTCGTCGCGCGCGTTGCGGGCGATGTTCGGGTCGGTTGCGTTCGGCCG
>CAZLEC010000876.1:0-1821 GCA_964558245.1 uncultured Burkholderiales bacterium
CACCGACCGTGAGCCGGCGCGCGTGCTCCGGCGCGACATCGACTTCGGGACGCGCTCCAACGTGTCGGCCGTCGGCGGCCGGATGTTGGAGCTGTTCACGCCGGAGGGCCGTTACCCGGAGGTGTTCCTTCCCCTCTACGGCGCGCACCAGGGCGACAACGCGGCGCTCGCGCTCGCGGCCGCGGAAGTGTTCGTCGGTGCGGCGCTCGAGCCGGAGGCCGTCTACGACGCGTTCACACGCGTGCGCTCGCCCGCACGGCTCGAGATCGTCGGTCGGCGCCCGTTGGTGCTGCTCGACGGCGCGCACAACGCGGCCGGTGCGGAGGCCCTGCGCGCGGCGCTCGCCGAGGAGTTCGCGCCCGCGCCGCGCACGCTCGTGATCGGCCTCCTCCGGGAGCGGGATCCCGTCGAGATGCTCACCGCGCTCGGGCTCGACGAGGTCGCGCAGCTCGTGTGCGCGCGGCCGCCGAGCCCGCGAGCGATGGCCCCCGCGGTGATCGCCGAGGCCGCGGTGGAGCTCGGCTTCCCGGCCGAGCACATCGAGGTCGTCGACACCGTCGCCGAGGCCGTCTCGAGCGCCCTCCTCTCGACCCCGGCCGAAGGCGAGATCGTCGTGACCGGCTCCCTGAATTTCGTCGGCGCCGCGCGCGGGATTCTGGCGGACAGCTGACGCGCGGCCGGTATTGGCGAGCCCACTCGCGGTGATGTCGGGCCGAGTGTTCGGCTTTGGGTGCATTTGGCACTCTCCTGTAGCCTTCGGGGCCCATGACTTCTGGCCAAAGCAACGCCGAACGCACGCTCGTTCTCTGCAAGCCCGACGCCGTCGAGCGTGGGCTCGTCGGTGAGATCGTCGGCCGCATCGAACGCAAGCAACTTCGGATCGTCCGGCTGGAGCTGCGTCTGCTCGACGCGGAAACCGCGAAAAACCACTATGCCGAGCACGTAGGCAAGCCATTTTTCGAAGATCTGGTCGCGTTCATCACGCGTTCGCCGTTGGTTGCGATGGTCGTGGAGGGCCCCGACGCGTGGAAGGTCATGCGCACCCTGATGGGAACGACCAACCCGCGCGAGGCCGCACCGGGCACCATTCGCGGCGACCTGGCGATCGAGCTCACCGAGAATCTCGTTCACGGTAGTGACGGTCCGGAGTCGGCTGCGCGCGAAATCGCACTCTTCTTCCCGGGCGCGGTGTGACCGACTCCGCGGTGTTCGGATCGCGCAGCGCTCGGTCGCGAGGAGAGTGGCGGTCGGCAGGATCGCCTCGTAGCCTTGGCCGTACGCGCCAGCCTCCGAGTCTGACCTCGAGTCGACGGAAGGGAGCCGCGTTGATGAGCGAACCCTTCTACGCCGGACTGCTCGGCCGCGACATGGCGGTCGACTTGGGGACCGCGAACACGCTCGTCTACGTGCGCGGTCGCGGGGTCGTGCTCGACGAGCCGTCGGTGGTCGCGGTCAACGTGCGCGACGGCCGGCCGCTCGCGGTCGGCATCGAGGCGAAGAAGATGATCGGCCGGACTCCCGAGCACATCCTCGCGATCCGACCACTCAAGGACGGCGTGATCGCCGACTTCGACATCTGCGAGAAGATGTTGCGCTACTTCATCCAGCGCGTGCATCCGCGCAAGTGGGCGCGGCCTCGCATGGTGATCTGCGTGCCGTCGGGGATCACGGGTGTCGAGCAGCGGGCGGTGCAAGAAGCAGCCGAGCAGGCCGGTGCTCGCAAGCCTGCGTACATCATCGAGGAGCCGATGGCCGCCGCGATCGGAGCGGGCCTGCCCGTGCACGAACCCGCGGGCAACATGATCGTCGACATCGGCGGCG
>CAZLEC010000877.1:0-1818 GCA_964558245.1 uncultured Burkholderiales bacterium
TCGGGGGTGGTGTAACGGCAGCACAGGGGCCTTTGAAGCCCTAAGAGAAGGTTCGAAACCTTCCCCCCGAGCCACCCACTTGAGAGTCTGGATCAGGAGCCGATGAAGACCAGGCGGAGTCTGCGTCGACCGAGAAGGAGGGAGTGCCGGTGAGCCAATACCGTCCTCTCGCAGCTGTGGTGCTGGCCGCCGGCGAGGGCTCGCGCCTGCGCTCGGGTACGCCGAAGGTGCTGCACCGGCTGTGCGGGCGCCCGATGGTGCTGCACGTGGTCGACGCGCTGGCGGAGCTGCCGCTCGAGCGGGTCGTGATCGTGGTCGGCCACGGCGCCGAGCGCGTGGTCAAGACGCTCCAGGAGGAGCTCGTGACCGAGGTGCCCGTGGAGTTCGTGGAGCAGCGCGTCCAGCGCGGCACCGGCGACGCGGTGAGCGTCGCCCTCACCTCGAGCGTGTTCGACGACCTCGACGCCGAAGACGACATCCTCGTGCTCCCCGGCGACCATCCCCTGTTGCGCGCCGAGACGATTGCGATGCTCGCCACCGAGCACCGCATCCAGGACGCCGCCGCGACGGTCCTCACCGTGCACGCGGCCGACCCGACCGGCTACGGCCGGGTGATCCGCGACAAGGACGACCGGGTGGCCCGCATCGTCGAGCACGCCGACGCCGACATCGAAGAGCGCGAGGTCAACGAGGTCAACACGTCGATCTACTGCTTCCGGCGCAACCTCCTGGCGCCCGCGCTGCGCCGCCTGAGTCCGGAGAACGCCCAGGGCGAGTACTACCTGACCGACGCGATCGAAGTGTTGCGCGCCGCCGGTCACAAGGTGATCGCGGTCCCCGCCGACGATCCGACGGTCGCCCAGGGCGTCAACGACCGCTCGCAGCTCGCCGACGCCGAAGCCGTGCTGCGCAGCCGGATCAACCGCCGCTGGATGATCGACGGCGTCACCATGGTCGACCCGACGCGCACCTACGTGGACGCGACGGTCGTGCTCGAGCCCGACGTGCGGCTGTTGCCGGGAACCATCCTCGAGGGGCGCACGTCGATCGCGGCCGGCGCGGTAGTCGGTCCCGACTCCCACCTCGTCGACACCGTGGTGGGCGAGCGCAGCGTGGTCGCCAACTCCGTGGTGAAGGAGGTCGAGATCGGCGACGACTGCCAGGTCGGCCCGTTCGCGTACCTCCGTCCCGGCACCCGCCTGGCCAACGGCGCCAAGGCCGGAACCTTCGTGGAGCTGAAGAACGCCGAGATCGGGGAGGGCACCAAGGTCCCGCACCTCTCCTACGTCGGTGACGCCGAGATCGGCGCCGGCGCGAACCTCGGCGCCAGCACGATCACGGCCAACTACGACGGCGTCGACAAGCACAAGACCCGCATCGGCGACGGCGTGCACACCAGCATCCACACCTCGCTGGTCGCGCCGGTCGAGCTGGGCGCCGGATCCGAGACCGGCGCCGGGTCGGTCGTCACCCACGACGTACCCGCCGGCCGCCTCGTGAAAGGCGTGCCCGCGCGGGATTCCCGAGCCGCCGGGCCGAAGACGCGCGAGGATGCGGAGAGCGAGGACGCAAACGGCAAGGAGTGAGGCGGAGGCCGATGGAGCTCGTCACCAAGAAGAACCTCATCCTGGTGGCCGGTCGCGGTCACCCCGAGCTCTCCACCGAGGTCGCGCAACACCTCCACGTCCCGCTCGGCGACGTCGCGCTCTCGACGTTCGCCAACGGTGAGATCTACTGCCGGTACGGCGAGAACATTCGGGGCGCCGACGTGTTCGTGTTCCAGTCGCACGCCGACTCGATCAACGACCGGCTGATGGA
>CAZLEC010000878.1:0-1815 GCA_964558245.1 uncultured Burkholderiales bacterium
AGCACGAAGTCGTTGGCGTAGGTCCAGTAGTTCGGGATGTCGCTCCCGACGTGGTACCCCATCACATCGGGGTGCGCGGAGTTGGTGCACGCCGGATCGGTCGGGTTGATGCAGCCCCGCTTGCCCGCCTCGGCCTGCGCGATGAACCCGTCCATCCTCCCGCCGTCGACGTCGGCGAAGTCGTTCGCGACGTTGTGCGGCCCACCGCCGTTCACGTCGGCGTGGTCGACGTAGGGCGCGACACATTGCTTCGTCTTCGGATCGGTGACGCACACGGAAGGCTTGCCGTTGCGCATCGGTATGCCGTCGGCGCCGGGAAACGTACCGAAATAGGAGTCGAACGACCGGTTCTCCTGCTGGATCACGATCACGTGCTTGATCTTGTGGATCCCCGCCGCGACGAGATACGACCCGGTCGGTCCGCCTTTCACGCGTTCGGGAGGCGAGGTCGAGGACGTCGCGCTCGTTGTCGTCGGCGTCGTCGGCGTCGTTGCCTTCGCGCCGCTGCTGCTGCACCCGGCCAGCGCCGCGAGCAACACGAGTGCGGCCATCACGACGCCGGTTCCGCGCAACCGCAACGAGCTCATACGTTCACCGCGGTCGGGGCGGCATCGGGGTGGAGATCGCTCAGCGCGGACGCCGCCACCCACGCCGTGCCGTCGGCCGGATAGAAGTCGCAGTCGTACCCGCCGAAATACACACCACCGTCACCGAACGGCGACGCCTTGATCGTTCGGATCGAAACGAACGCCTGCGCGTAGCGGATGGGTTTGCCGGCTCGGGCGGTGAGCGTGAAGTCGTGACCGCTGAGGCAGCGGGGTGCGTACGTCTGTGACGATCCGTGATCGGTCCGGATCATGAAGCACGCCGCCGCGTCGTACGTCACGCCGCCGAACGCGGTCGGGCCGCACTTCCGGCTCGGCGGGCACCCGCCCGCGTATCCCCACTCGAAGCCGAACAGCTGACGCTCGACGCCGCCGACGCTGACGGATTCGAAGTTGTTGTACGCCGAGATCACGTAGTTGATCGAACCCTTCCCCGACGCAGGCACCGCAGTCCCCTCCGGCCGCAGCATCTGGCGAATCGCGGCGATCGGCGAGAGCTCCAGCACGGGCACCAGCCGGGTCGGCGTATCGACCTGCCCACTCGGCAGATGATCCAAGCGGTACACGTTCCCGCTGCCCTCCGTCGACACGAGCAGCGAGGGCGCGCCGTCGTGTTCGACGCACGACAGGCCGCGCAGCCCGCTGTTGAACGCGCCGACCGGCGGTTCCTGGTATTCGAGCACCCATCGCGTCACGCCCGGCGGGAGCGTGCCGTCGTTGCGGCGGAACAGCCTCGTGTTGATCGACACGTACTCGGCCCCACCACACTCGGCGAACCCCGTGACCTTCTGGGTCTTCAGCCCGGGCGATCCCGGCGGGGCCGCAATCAACTCCGGTTTCGGATCGAACACGAGCGTGTGCGCGGCCGGCGACCACGTGCCGCGCAGGATCCCGCTGGGCGCGACGCCCGCATACACCGCCCACACGCCGCCCGACTCATGCGCACCGAAAGACCTGACGTCGGCCGTCGCCGGGAGCGCGAACGCATCAGCGGGCGAGAACGAGGTCGCGCCGTCGAGCAGCCACTGGATCTCGTTGCGGCCGTTGACGATGGCCTGCGTGACGAGGAGCGAATGTCCCGATCCGAGACCCTGGTCGGCGGGTATCGCGAAGGAATCCAACGCCTGGACGCGGTACGACTGCGTGCGCTCGAACAACGTCCAGGCCGCGCCCTTCGCGCTCTTCACCAGGATCTGGCCGGCCGCCCCCG
>CAZLEC010000879.1:0-1809 GCA_964558245.1 uncultured Burkholderiales bacterium
GCGCGCGCGGTGCACTTCGTGGTTCTCGAGCACGGCCGGCACGACGCCCTCGAAGTTCCACTCGAACGAGACCGGCTGCGCGTCGCTGGGATCGAGCGCGAAGCGAATGCGACGCATCGGCTCCAACACCTCGTAGCGCAGCGGGCCGACGGTCGCGGTGTCGCCATCGGCGCCGAGCTCCCGGCTCGCGCGCACCGTCCACTGCTCGGTGCCGCGCGACACGCCGGCGTACGCGTCCATCACGCCCCGGTTCGGGTACTTGCCGAGGCCGAACCCGAGCGAGAGCGAACCGTCGCTCGCACACGCCATCGCGCAGATCTTCTCGGTCCAGGAACGATCCGACTGCGAAACGGTCGCGAACGTGTCGACGATCTGGTGCGCGAGCAGCTCGTCGAGCGGCCCGAGTGGTCCGAGCTCGGTCATGCTGTTACAAATGCGGTCACAGTCGGAAATGTATCCAAGAGGTTCGTCGTGGCGCTGCTGACCCATCGTGATCCCTTGGTCGTCGGCGACGCGCTCGCGCGATGGACGGCCAAGCGCACCGGCGAAGAAGTGCGCGTCATCCGCGCCGAGCACCCTTCGATCGGGTATTCGAGCGAGACGGTGCTGGTCGATCTCTTGTGGCCCGGCGACGACGACGAGGTCGGCGCCCGGAGCGAAGAGTTCGTCGTGCGCCTGGCGCCGCCGACGGTCGGAACGTTCCGCGACTACGACCTCTCGCAGCAGATCGACGCGCAGCTCGCGGCGGCGGCGGTCGGCGTACCGGTCGCGTCGCCGGAGCTGGTCTCGGACCCGCAGTGGCTCGGGGCGCCCTTCATCGTGATGCCGCGGATACGCGGCCACATCATCGGCGAGGTCGCGGCCCTCGACCCGTGGCTCGTCTCGCTCGCCGAGCACCGGCGCGCGCGGCTGCACGAGGCATTCGTCGCCGCGGTCGCGACCACCCACCGCGCCGACCTCGCGGCGGCGGTCGGTGTTCCCGCACGCGACAACGACGCCGAGCTCGACTTCTGGGCCGACTACCTCGACTGGTCGAGCAGCGGCGCGCCGGTCCCGGCGCTGGTCGACGCGCTCGCATGGTGCCGCGCGCATCGTCCTGCGAACGAACCCGAACCGGTGCTGCTCTGGGGCGACGTCCGCCTCGGCAACGTGATCTTCGGCCACGATCTGAAGCCGCGCGCGGTGCTCGACTGGGACATGGCATCGATCGGCGCACCGGAGCACGACGTGGCGTGGTTCACCACGATCGAATCCACGACCAGATCGTTGCTCGGACAACACCTCGCCGGCTTCCCCGACCGCGACGGAACGATCGCGCAGTACGAGTCGCTGAGCGGCCGCACCCTGCGCGACGTCGAGTGGTACGAGACGCTGGCCTTGACCCGCAGCACTGCGATCATGACGCGCATCGGCTACCTGCACCGAGACGCCGGACTGCCGAGCCCGCTGCCCATCGACGACAACCCGCTGCTCGATCTGCTCGCCGCCCGCACCTCCGGACCGGGCGGCGCCTGACTCCGACGAGGTCTACGCGGTGGGTTGCTGCTCCGCGGCGTGATCGGCGATCGCCTTCATGATGGCGTTGGCCGCCCGGTTCACGAACTCGCCCCCGCTGCCCGTCACCCAGTCGCACGATGCCTGCGGGCGTTCGAGCTGGCCGGTGAAGTGCGGCATCACGTATTGCGCGAACAGCTCGAAGCTGTGCTTCGTCGCCGCGGGGGAGGCCCAGTCGTGGCCGAACAGCAAGAAGGTCCCGAAGCCGCCCGACTCCTCGGCGAGCGACTCGATCTTGGCGATCGCGTCGTCGGG
>CAZLEC010000880.1:0-1805 GCA_964558245.1 uncultured Burkholderiales bacterium
GCGCCGTTGTAGAGCATGTGCGTGGCGCACGAGTGACGCAACACGTGGGGCGAAAGATGTCCCTCGAGCCCGACCCGGGCTCCGGCGTTGCGCACGATCGACCAACACGCCTGGCGGCTGATCTGACCACCGCGCGCGTTCAGGAACACCGCGTCGCTGTCGGCCGACCGGCGCGATCTCGCGTTGCGCAACGCCAGCCGCCCGTCGGCGAGGTAGGAGCCGACGACGCGACGCGCGCTGCGGCCGATCGGCACGATGCGTTCCTTGTCGCCCTTGCCGAGCACGCGCACGACGCCGTCTTCGAGGTCGAGATCCCCCAATTCGAGGCCGACCGCCTCACTGATGCGGATGCCCGTCGCGTACAGCGTCTCCAACAACGCGCGATCGCGCTGCGGCAGTGGACCGTCGCCGGTAACTGCACCCAGCAGCTGCTCGACCTGGGCCTCGTCGAGCGCCTTCGGAATCCCCTGCGGGACGCGGGGCGCGTCGACCTCTTCGCTCGGGTCGGTCGGGAGCAGGCCCTCGGTCGCGCAGAAGCCGTGGAACGAGCGCACGGCCACCAACGCCCGCGCGATCGACGCCGCCGCGAGCAGCCTGCGCCCCTCGTCGTCGGTGAGCGCGCCGAGATGGCGGACGTAGTCCTGCACCGTCGCTTCGCCGATGGCGGCCGGGTCGACCTCGCCCCGGTCGCGCAGGAAGCCGGCGTAGCGACGCAGGTCGCGTCGATACGCGGCGCGCGAGTTCTTCGCCAGCCCGCGCTCGACGGCGAGCCACGCCTCGTGCTCCGCCATCAACCGGGCCAACTGATCGGCCGGTACGGCGACGGGCGCGACCGTCACCGTGGGAGCGCCGCCACTCCAGTTCCCATCGGCTCGGCCGCCATGGGCTCCGTGATCGGTCCGGTCTCGATGGGAAGCCGCGGCAGGCGCCCCTCGGCCCGCTGCCGGGCCGCCTCGACGAACGCGGCGAAGAGCGGGTGGGGGCGGTTGGGCCGGCTCTTGAACTCGGGGTGCGCCTGCGTGGCCACGAAGAACGGATGCAGGTGCGGCGGCAACTCGATGAACTCGACGAGCAGACCGTCGGGCGAGTTCCCCGAGCAGACCATCCCGTGCTCTTCGAAGATCTGGCGGTAGCGGTTGTTGAACTCGTAGCGGTGCCGGTGACGCTCGTACACCACTTCCTCGCCGTAGATCTCACGCACCCGGGTGCCGGCGCCGAGCTTCGCCGGGTACGCGCCCAGCCGCATCGTGCCGCCCATGTCGACGACGGCCTTCTGCTCGTCCATCAGGTCGATCACCGGATGCGGGCTGTGCGCGTCGAACTCCGACGAGTTGGCGCCGACCAACCCGCACTCGTCGCGCGCGAACTCGATCACCGCGCAGTGCAGGCCCAGACACAGTCCGAGGTACGGCACGCGCTCCTCGCGCGCGTAGGCGGCGGCCGCGATCTTGCCTTCGATGCCGCGCACGCCGAAGCCGCCCGGAACGACGATGCCGTCGAGGCCGTGCAAGCGCCCCTCGGCGAGGAGACCTTCGGTGTCGTCGGCGGAGATCCAGTCGATCTCGACCTTGGCGCCGCACGCGTAGCCGCCGTGCTTCAGCGCCTCCACGACCGACAGGTACGCGTCGGGGAGGTTGATGTACTTGCCGACCAGTCCGATGTGCACGACCTGTGAGGCCGACTGCACCCGCCGCACGAGCGTGCGCCACTCCGTGAGATCCGGCGGCTCGTCGGTGAGGTGCAGCACCCGGCACACGTAGTCGTCGAGGCCTTCGTCGTGGAGCACGAGCGGGATCTCGTAGAGG
>CAZLEC010000881.1:0-1801 GCA_964558245.1 uncultured Burkholderiales bacterium
AACTGCTCCACGAGGCCGCGGCCCTCACTCGGCCAGCCGCACACGAGGTAGTCGAACCCGGCGGCCTCCCACTCGTCGACCAGCCGGGCCACGCCGTCGAGATCGGACTCGATCGAGAGGGAGGCCGCTCGCCGGATCGCGCTCGGGTCGCGGCCGGCCGCCTCGGCGTGCGCGCTGATTCGGGCCGACTTGTCGGCGAGATACCGAGGCGGGCCGAAGCAGTGCCAAACGTCGGCGTAACGCGCCGCGATCGGCATGGTGCGCTTCTCGCCGGAAGCACCGATCCAGATCGGCGGGTGCGGTTGCTGAACCGGCCGCGGCAACAGCGTCGCGTCCTTCACCTGGAAGTGCTTGCCCTCGAACGTGAACGCGTCGGTGGTGAGCAGTCCGCGCACGATCTGCACCGCTTCTTCGAACGCGTCGATGCGGTCGGTCGTGGGGAGAAACGGGATTCCGAGCTCGGTGTGTTCCTTGTCGAACCACGCGGCGCCGTACGACAACTCGAGCCGGCCACCCGACGCGTGATCAATCGTGATCGCCTCGGCGGCGAACACGGCTGGATGGCGATAAGTCATACCGGTTACGAGCAATCCGAGTCGAACGCGCGCAGTGATTCCCGAAAGCGCCGCGAGTGTTGTGTTGCCTTCGAAACACTCGCCCGGCCCGTCTCCGTACATCGGTTGGAAGTGATCGAAACCCCACACGCCGTCGAAGCCGAGACCTTCGGCGAAACGGGCACGCGACGCGATCTCTGACCACGGCATGCGTTGTTGGGCGACATCGAGTCCGAACCTCACGATCCGCTGTCTATCAGGCCTGCAGCGATTCGTGCATCAACGAACTCACTATCAACTCACAACACGTATTGAAGCCGACTGCGCGTCCGGCCGATGACTCCTCTTGGACTCCCCGCATCCATCCAAGAACTGGAGCGCGTATGAGAACCCTGAAGAAGCCCCTCAAGAAAGCACTTTGCCTGCTTGCCGCCGGCGCCAGCATGGTCGTTCCCTACGAGTTGGCGACCGCGACTGCGGGCACGGTGTGGCATCCGTCGGCGGATGCGTCGATCTCGTGGGTGTGGCAGTTGCAGGGCACGCCGAGTTTGGCGGGTCACGCGCAGATGTATGACATCGACGGGTTCGACAACACGGCCGCGACGGTGTCGGCGATCCACGCGCAGGGCGCGGTCGCGGTCTGTTACGTCGATTTCGGGACGTGGGAGAACTGGCGGTCGGATCAGGCGTCGTTCCCGAGCTCGGTGTTGGGGGCCTCGAACGGCTGGCCGGGCGAGAAATGGCTCGACATCCGCCAGATCTCGACGTTGGCGCCGATCATGACCGCCCGGATGCAGATGTGTGTCCAAAAGGGCTTCGACGCCCTCGAACCCGACAACATCGACGGGTACACCAACAGCACCGGGTTCCCGCTCAGCGCCGCGGATCAACTCGCGTACAACACCTGGATCGCGAACACTGCACACAGCTTGGGTTTGTCGGTCGGGTTGAAGAACGACGTCGATCAGACCAGCCAGCTCGAACCGGTCTTCGACTGGGCGCTCGACGAGCAGTGCAACCAGTACTCCGAGTGCGGCACCGAGGCCGTGTTCACCCAGGCCGACAAGGCCGTGTTCAACGCCGAGTACGGGTCGAGTGACTCGTTCTGCGCCGCGGACATCGCCGCGCACATCAACGGCGCCCGCTTCGACCTCAACCTCGACGGCGCCACCGACGTCCCCTGCGCAAGCTGGGGCACCCCCACCACACCCACCGCACCCACAACCACCGCAACCACCGCAACCACC
>CAZLEC010000882.1:0-1800 GCA_964558245.1 uncultured Burkholderiales bacterium
GTCCGTGAAGGAGACGTCCAGCGCGGCCGCGGCGACGGCGTACTTCGACTCGCTGACGGAGCGTCTCGGCAAGGCGAGGAGCCTGTTTGGGACTGGCGAAGGCGCGTATACAACTATCGGCGGCGACACGGTTGTCCGCAAGGACTCCAAGGTCCTGCTCGTCGATGTCTCGAACTTGCCGGCGCGCTTCGGCAAACCGGCTGACGCACGCGACAGCATTGCGACCAACGTCGCGGTGATCATCATGGGATGTTGGGGAGCGAGCGGCGCGATCGGGTAATCGACTGATGGCTTGGGGTGTCCCGGGCCTGGTCGACTCGTCGAGTATCGATCGCGCAGCTCACGCCTCATTGTGCCGCGGTCGCCCCCACGTCCTCGACGGTGCGGAGTGGCCGCGAACGTCGGATCCGACTCGGCTGCAACGAGGCGATCGTTGCCTGACACGGCACTAGCTACACGCTGACCGACAGCCGGCACGCCGGCTCGAGGTGCCGCCTCGCTGACCGGCTCGTCAATCTCGTTGCGGACCATGGCAAGCTGCGCGTCGTCGGCGTCGCCGTCAAGTGCGGCGTGATTCCGCGTGGCTTGATCAAGAGCTCTGGTCGATCCGGCGGAGGTTGTGTCGGCCGATCACGGCGAGCAGCGGTTTGGCGAAGACCCACTCACCGAGCCTGTACTCGTCGCCGCGCACAAGCTTGGCGGCCAAGTCGGGGCGACATTGCGCCAGGTAGGCACGGCCTTTCTCGGCGTGCAGCGCGTGAGAGATGATCTTGATCCGGTCAGCGTCCTCGATGAGCGGGATCGCGTTCTGGATGTTCTCCCAGGTCGAGCGACTCTCGACCTCTTGTTGAACCGCGCCGCGATAAGCGAGCGATCCCTTGAGATAGTCGGCCATCAGCTCGCTCTCGCTCACCGAGCCTCCGGACGGCCCGCCGCAGAGCACCAGCCTCGTCGGGCCGAGGTGCGGCTGTTGTGACCGCACGCCGGCCCTGACCCGCCAGCGATTCACCGCGTTGGCGCGGTCGCCCCGGTTACGAAATCCGAGAACCACCACCGCCTCGGATCCGGGCGTCTCGGCGCGGTGCGCGTCGACACGACGATGTGACGAGCGCCAGTGTTCGCACTCGCCCCAGGCCAGCACAACCAGCGCGGCACCGGCCGCGATCAGGGGAGGACACCAACGACGCGTCATGCCTTCGACCCTACGACAGCAATCTCGGGTCGGCGTCGAGGCCGTCACCGAGAAATCGCTCGCGCGGAACGTGCCCTTGCGGCGGCTCGCGGGCCACGACTCGACGCGACGGTTCGGGCATAGCATTGCGGCATGCCGACGGTGTGGTGCCCAGAGTGCCGGAGCGAGTACCGCGAGGGAATCGCTGTTTGCGCCGATTGCGGGACGGCTCTGGTGACCGAGCCTCCGCCGCCGCGTGTCAAGCATCGCGAGCATGTTGAGCATCACAAGGTCAGGGGGCCGTTTCTCCCCGACGACGACCTCGTCGCGGTTGCGACGACGAACGCGGGCGATGCAGAGATGATCGCAGCGCAGCTACGTCTCACAGGCATTCCTGCTGCGGTCTTCGGCGTGGGCACCGCGGGCGCTCTGATGACGGTGCAGTCCTCCGAAGGATCGCGGGTGATGGTCCGACGGGCGGACCGCGAGGCAGCCGAGAAGTTCATGGCCGACCTCTCTGAGACCGCCGACGCGGCAGCGCCGATCGACGACGACACGCTCACCTCGCTCGCCGACGAATCGAAGGGCTGGTCAGACCCGTCCACCGGCGCCGTGGTCTAAGTCGTACA
>CAZLEC010000883.1:0-1799 GCA_964558245.1 uncultured Burkholderiales bacterium
CCGGTGTTCGCGTGCGATTGGCCGTCGGCGTACTCATGCGAGGTGTCGGCGCGCTGGCGCGAAGCCGACGTGATGGGCCCGCCGGTCGGGACCCGGTTGCGTGCCGCCGGTCTCGCCGAGCACGCAGTGCTGGTCGAAGGCGCACTCGATGCCGCGGGCGTCGACCGATCGGCGCTCACCGACGACCCGACCCTGCTCGACTCGTGCACGTTGGCTCCTTCCGGTGCGAGCGCGGGCGCGCGCGTGCACATCGATCCCGACACGGGTGCGCTCGAACGGGTCGAGGTGCGCGTCGCCGCCGGCGATCCGCTCGACGAGACCGTGCTGCGCTCGTACGCAGTCGGGGCCGCGCACATGGCGCTCGGTTGGGTCTGCACCGAGTCGCTCGCGGTGGATCCGTCGTCCGGCGAGGTGCACGACCTCAGCATCCGTTCGTTCGGCATCTTGCGGGCCAAGGACACGCCCGCGATTTACGTCGAGTTGATCGACGACACCCGCGGGCCGCTCGCGGGTGCTTCCGACGCGGTGTACGCGGCGGTCGCCGCGGCCGCGTGGAACGCCCTCGCCCGCGCCGAAGGCGCGCGGCCGGATACCTTCCCGACCCGTCAGACGCGTGCCGCGCGCCGACTCAGGAGGTAGGCGATGCCTGTTGTCCCGGTACCGACACCGAGCGCGCCGGCGGTTGCCGGGCCCTACTCACCGGCCGTGCGCGCCGGCGAGTGGCTCGTGCTCGCCGGTCAGGTCGGCCTCGACCCCGCGACCGGCCGCATCGTCGAAGGCGGCGCGGAGGCCGAGGCCCGTCAGGTGCTGGCCAACATCTCTGCGATCCTCCACGACTGCGGCGCGTCGATGACCGACGTGGCCAAGACCACCGTGTTCGTCACCGACATGGGCGACTTCGCGACGGTGAACGCGGTGTACGCCGAGGCCTTCGGCGCTCACCGCCCCGCCCGCTCGACCGTCCAGGTCTCCGCCCTCCCCGGCGGCGCCCAAGTCGAGATCGAGACCTGGGCCCACCTCCCCCAATAGCTTCATCACATGAAGTGTTTGGGCTCACCAGGCCGGCCCGATGGCTTCAACACATGAAGCGGTGGCGAACGCGTCAGTCGGGGAGGGGGTTGCCGGAGACCTTCGCGCGGTGGGCGCGGAGCAGCTCGGCGAGGGGTTCGTTCTTCGTGATCAGCGCTTCGTCGAGCGGCACGAACCCGCCCTGCTGCGCGGCGTTCGGATCGGCGCCGGCCCGCAGGAGCAACTCGCACGCAGTGACGTCGCCGAGCGCGGCCGCGTCGAACACGTTCACCGTCGCACCGGCCGCGACCAGCGCCTCCGCCGCGCCGCGGTCGCGACGGTAGAGCGACTGCCGGAGCTCCGAGACCTGTGCTTCCACGGCGTCAGGTCTAACATCGACGGGATGGTCGGTGTCGTGCTCGTGCTCTTGGCGCTGTTCGTCGCGGGGCCTATCGGCCTGTTCGTGGTCGGCGCGCTCTGGTCGGCGGCGTTCGGTTGGCTCGCGGTTGACGACGCCGAACAACACGCCGGCGAGGCCGGAGCTCAGGCGTCGGCGTCCTGATTGCCGCCGCTGCCGGGCCAACGGGTCTGGCCGAAGCGGTAGCCGACCGAGCGCACGGTCTGGATCAAGTTGGCGTGCTCCTCGCCGAGCTTGGCGCGCAGGCGCCGCACGTGAACGTCGACCGTGCGGGCGCCGCCGTAGTACTCGTAGCCCCACACACGTGAGAGCAGCTGTTCGCGCGTGAACACCTTGCCCGGGTGCGTGAGGAAGAACTTGAGCAGCTCGTACT
>CAZLEC010000884.1:0-1796 GCA_964558245.1 uncultured Burkholderiales bacterium
CCTCGTGATCGGGGTCCCCGAATTAGTGATGAACGTCTTCTGGCCGTCGATCACCCACTCGTGCGCGCCGCCGTCGAGCACGGCGAGCGTGCGCGTCGCACCCGCGTCGGAACCGGCCTCGGCTTCGGTGAGGCCGAACGCGCCGAGCACCTCGCCCGCGATCATCGGCACGAGGTACTCCTGCTTCTGGGCCTCGCTGCCCGAATAGAGGAACGGCGCCGCACCGAGACTCACGCCGGCCTCGAGGGTGATGGCCATCGACGAGTCGACGCGCGCCAGCTCCTCGATCGCGATGCAATAGGTGAGGTAGTCGGCGCCCGCGCCGCCGTACTCCTGGGGGAAGGGCAGGCCGAACAGGCCCAGGCGCCCCATCGCGCGCACGGTCTCGACCGGGAAGACCTGCTCGCGGTCCCAGTCGGCCGCGTAGGGAGCGATCTCGCCCGCCGCGAACTCCCGCACGACCCGACGGAATTGCTCTTGCTCCGGAGTGAGGTCGAAGTCCACGGTGCGACCGTACCCGCGTCCAGTACCGTCTGGCGCGTGCGCGCAACCGCGCCGATTCGCCCGGCCTCCGTTCTGCGCCATCTGCCGTTGGCACGCGGCTGCGCGATCGTTCGCGACGGTTCGGCCACGATCGTCGGCTGGTCGCCCGCCGAGGTGCGCTCGGCCGACGGCGAGCCGGCCCTCGAGGTGTTGCGAGCCGTCGACGCCGGCGGCTTCTGGGTCGGCTTCTGCGCCTACGACCTCGGCCGTTCGATCGAGCGCGTGCGCGAAGGTGCGGTCGACGACCTCCACCTCCCCGATGTCGCGTTCGCGAGGTACGACGCGCGCCTCGTGATCCACGACGACGGCGAGATCGAGCTCGTCGGGGATCGCGTCGGAAGGAACCGGCTCGCGGCGGCGGTGCGCGCCGCCGAGCGCGACCCGGCCGAGCCCGCCGTGCCCGACCTCGACTCGTGGACGTCGAGCCTCGACCGCCTCGACCATGCGGCCGCGTGCGGACGCGTGCTCGAGCTGCTCCGCGCCGGCGACTGCTACCAGGTGAACATCACCCGGCGACTCACCGCGCCGCGCGCCGCCGACCCGATCGCGCTGTACGACGCGCTCGCACGCGTGAATCCGGCGCCGCACGCGAGCCTGTGCACGTTCGGTCCCGAAGTCGACGTCGCGATCGTGTCGGCGTCGCCCGAGCTGTTCCTGCGCGTCGAGCCGGTCGCGGGCGGGGGCCGCCGGATCGAGACCCGCCCGATCAAAGGCACCGCCGCCGACCCGGACACGCTGGCGGCGAGCGCCAAGGACCGCGCCGAGAACGTGATGATCGTCGACCTCGCCCGCAACGACCTCGGTCGAGTGTGCGAGTTCGGCTCCGTGCGCGTGCCCGACCTGTGCGCGCTCGAATCGCACCCCGGACTATTCCACCTCGTCAGCTCGGTCACCGGACGGCTCCGCCCCGGCGTCGACCTCGCCGACGTGGTGCGGGCCACCTTCCCGCCCGCGTCGGTCACCGGCGCGCCCAAGCCTCGGGTCATGCAGGCGATCGAAGACCTCGAACCGGTGCGACGCGGCGTCTACTGCGGCGCGGTGGGCTGGGTCGACGGCGACGCGGGGCGCGCGGAGCTCGCGGTCGCGATCCGCACGTTCACCATCGCCGGCGGCCGGACCTCGCTCGGAGTCGGCGGCGGGATCGTCGCCGACTCCGATCCCGACGACGAATGGGCCGAGACCGAGCTGAAGGCGGCGCGGCTGCGCGCGGCGGCCGGCGAACGGGCGACCATCGGAAGCGCCTCATGATCGTC
>CAZLEC010000885.1:0-1791 GCA_964558245.1 uncultured Burkholderiales bacterium
GCCGAGGCTGAGCACGAGGACGCGACTGGGAACGGTCACACCGGCGAGCTTGCCGGAGATCGTCACCGCCCCCGTCGCCGCTCCCGCGCTGGGAGCGGTCGCGCCGAGCGCAACGATCGGAGTGGAGAGGCCGACGACCGCGAGTGTGGCGACGGCCATGCGCTTACAGAACACCTGATCCCCCCTTGAAGGGAACGCGGCGGATGCGCTCGAGGTGAATCGTCGTGGCGCAATGCGTCCCGTCCGCAACCTCGCTGCGCGCATCGGTGCCCGCCCCACGAATTCAATTGTTGGCCGCGGGTTGGCCGCTGCCTCAAGCAGTTACGGCGGACGCGGCGAGGTGCTTTAGCAACAACACAGGTCCACAAGTGGGCCCGACAGGCTTGAAAGGGCGTCACTTAAATATCGGCTGACGCCATCAGCGCCGTGGCCTCAGCGCGTGCGCTGGCCGACGAGCGCTCGCGCTCGTTGCGCTGCATCTCGCACCAACGACGCAGCGGTGTACGTCGTGAAGCGCCGGTCCCGAACAGTCCTCCGACACGCAGCTGACCTGCACATGTGTTCCAGCGGTTGAACTTCAACCGTGCCCGGCGGTGCCCTTCATATATCGGATGTCTAACGGCGCCGAGGGCGGCCAACGGATGGCTGAGGGCAGGCGGTTCCGTGGGGGGACAGACTCCGCGACGCGATGCGTACGCAGATGGAACAGTTCGATGACCTCACGTCGGAGGACTTCAACGACGACGCCGGACGAGCGGACAGTCAGACTGCGCGCGGGTGAGCGTCGCTCATCCAGCCGGACCGAAATGCACCCGACCATCGAGGATTTCGTCGGCGACCTGTTCAAGCTGCTCGTCGGTCAAGTCGGCCTCACCCGTCATCAGTTCGAGCGCCTCGTCGAGCGAGCACTTCGCCTGTTCCGAAACCATCGCCTGCGCCTGGCGCACACGGTCGGAGAAATCCCGGGCGAATTCATCCGTAGCCATTTCGCCGACGATATCCGATGGGTCGACGGCTGAGTAGGCGTGTATGAAGCCCGATCACACGAAAATCGATCTCGAGCGGGGGAGCGCACCGGAAGAGTCCCGGGAGTTGACGACGTCGAACTTCGTTTCGTCGGTCCACGTCGCCCGGGACGAGGCGGGATCGGCTATTACACAGACCGCGTCGCCTTCGGGTCCGCGCTGCGACGACCAGTCTTCGAGTAGCTCCGTGACCGCGCGATGGAACTGCTCATCAAGCAGATGCCATCTCACGAAACGAGCGCCGGTCGGCAATGCGGAGTCCGTTGCGCGCGATGAGTCCAGGGGAGCGCGGAAGGCTCGTTCGGCGAGAGGCGATCGTGCCAAGTCGCTGGTGCGGTAGCGCGCCGTGAGGCCATCAACGTGCGCGTCATACAACGCGACGTGCGTCCGAAGTACGACCAAAACGCGGTCGCCGACCGCGCCGGTAGCGCCCACGCACCGTGATCGAAACGGGCGGCTGGAAACCGGGTAGGCGCGACACGATGTGTCACAGGTGTGTCATGGCCGAACTACTGAAACGCAAAAGTCCTGGTCAGGCCATAGATTTAGGCGTGGAGGTGGCGGGAGTCGAACCCGCGTCTCCCAAGCTCTCAGTGGGACTTCTCCGAGCGCAGCCGATGATTGGTTTCGGACGGCTGCTGAGCATCGGCACCCCGCAGCCCCCCAATCCTCAGTTCGGTGTCCTTCGCCGGCCCTGAGGCGACACCGGCTAGTGAGCCACTCTCGATGACGCACCGTCCGAGCGAGTGGCATGCTCGGCGCGGGC
>CAZLEC010000886.1:0-1786 GCA_964558245.1 uncultured Burkholderiales bacterium
ACAGAAGGGGTGAGACACCCAAACCCGCGAAAACCCCGGAAAACAAAGAAGAAATTGCAGATCGCGTCAATGCCGGAGGTCGGTGGTAGTCGTCGGCTTCGGGCAGGTTGGCAGTTCGCTGAGCGGCTGTCCGAGCGCGCAGATGCCCGGGGGGATGAGCGGGCAGTTCGGAGCGTGCGCCGGGACGGCGATCGACACCGGCGCGCCGTAGTCGTAGATCTCGACGGTGTCAGTCTGATGGGCGGGTCCGTGCGTCCAACGCAGCCGGCGCAGCAGGTCATGGCTGTCGACCCAGACGTCGATCGGCGGACTCGCGCCGACGATCTCGTAATGATCCGTCTCGACGCCGCGCACGCGATCCTTTCCGATGTGGCGCAAGATCTTCCCGCTCAGGTGAAGTGCCGCGAGCGTGTTGACCGGCGAGACGCCCGATCCCTGTGCCTTGGTGACCTGTTGTTCGCGACACCAACCGTACGACATTCCCGGAAGGTCCGTTCGCGTCCTGCTGAACAGGCGCGATCCCGACCAGACCTCGTCCATCTCACCTCGGGTGCCGGGCTGGGTGAGAACGAACGACGTGTTGCCATCGGCGCCTTCCGCGCCGGCGTAAGACGAGACCACCCGTGTCTCGGGCAGGTACACGATCGTGGTCGAGAAGCGACTCGTCGTCTCGCCGCGAGTCGCGGACAGTACCGACTCGACGGTCACGGTCTTGTTCCCGTCGGCCGGACTACCGCAACTCGAGAGACTCGCGGCGACGATCGCCGCGAGCGCGCAACTCCTGATCGCGGTCCACTGCGCATCGTTCACGCCGCGACCGCTAGTTCTTGTGGGAGACGAAGACCGCGAGGTCGGGCACCGACCACACGCATTCGGCGCGAAACCCGGCGGCGAGCAACCACGCGAGCAAGTCGCCGGCTCGATCGGGTTTGTCGTAGCCGGGCGTGAGCGGGGTGACGACGTCGGCCGGATCGTCGGGCAACACGACGTCGGCCATCGCGAACACGCCCCCTTGGGGCAGGCGGTCGTGCACGGCGGTGAAGAGCGCGCGTTTCGCCGCGGCGTCGAGGTGGTGGATCGCGAGCGCCGACACGACGAGATCGAACGGCCCGGCGAGGAGCGGGCTGGAGAGGTCGGCGACCACGACACTTTCGACGTTCGCCAACGGCAGGACCTCCCGCGCGACTTCGAGCATTCCGGGGTTCTCGTCGACGAGCACGAGCTGCGCGTCGGGCTGCGCCCGGAGGACTGCGCTCGATGTGGAGCCGGTACCAGCGCCGAGGTCGAGCACGCGTGGCGCGCCGGAACCGTTCCACGTGCGTACTGCGCGCTCGATCTCTGCTTGCAGCGTGTCGTAATGGGGGACCTCGGTGCGGATCATGTCGAGATACGTCGCCGGGTCGAAGTGGAACTGGGCCATGGCTCGATGCACCTAACCGACGTGGGCGCCGACGATGCGGCCGATCGCCCAGGTCATCGCCATCGCGAGCGACGACCACGCCACGACCCGGAACGCAGCGCGCGTCCAGCGGGCGCCGCCCGCGACTGCGGAGAGCGCGCCGAGCCCGATCAACGCGATCAGCGCGACGACGGCGGTCACGATGATGCGCGCGCTCGTGGGCGCGATCGTGACGGCGAGGAGCGGCAGCACCGCCCCCGAAATGAAGGCGACCACCGACGTACCCGCGGCCTGGAACGGACGAGCCAGCGCGACGTCGGTGATGCCGAGCTCGTCGCGCATGTGTGCGCCGAGAGGGTCGTGGGCCATGAGCTGCTCGGCGACCAG
>CAZLEC010000887.1:0-1786 GCA_964558245.1 uncultured Burkholderiales bacterium
GTTGATCGTGTTGGGCAGCACGAAGTAGCCGTCGGCCAGGCCCTGCATGAGCGCGCTCGCGCCGAGCCGGTTGGCGCCCTGGTCGGCGAAATTCGCTTCGCCGAGCACGAACAGCCCGGGCACGTTGCTCATCAGGTCGTAGTCGACCCACAGTCCGCCCATCGTGTAGTGCACGGCGGGGTAGATCCGCATCGGCACGACGTAGGGGTTCTCGTCGGTGATGCGCTCGTACATCTCGAGCAGGTTGCCGTAGCGCTCCTCGATCACGTCCTTGCCGAGCCGCTGGATCGACGCGCCGAGATCGAGATACGCGCCGTTCTTCAACGGGCCCACACCTCGACCCGCGTCGACCTCGCGCTTGATGGCGCGCGACGCGACGTCGCGCGCCACGAGATTGCCGAACGACGGGTAGCGGCGTTCGAGGAGGTAGTCGCGCTGGTCTTCGGGGATCGAGTCGGGCGAGCGGGTGTCGTCCATCTGCTTCGGTACCCACACGCGGCCGTCGTTGCGGAGCGACTCCGACATGAGCGTGAGCTTCGACTGGAAGTCGTCGCTGGCCGGGATGCACGTCGGGTGGATCTGGGTGTAGCAGGGGTTCGCGAAGTAGGCGCCCCGCTTGGCCGCCCGCCACGCAGCGGTGACGTTCGAGTTCTTCGCGTTCGTCGAGAGGTAGAAGGCGTTGCCGTAGCCCCCGGTCGCGAGCACGACCGCGTGACCCGCGAGCGAGAAGACGGCGCCGGTCTCGAGGTCGCGGCACACGATGCCGGCGGTGCGGCCGTCCTTGACCACGAGGTCGAGCATCTCGACGCGCGGGTACATCGTGACGTTGCCCGCGTGCACCTGCCGCATGAGTGCCTGGTACGCGCCGAGCAGGAGTTGCTGGCCGGTTTGGCCCCGTGCGTAGAACGTGCGCGACACCTGTGCGCCGCCGAAGCTGCGGTTGTCGAGGAGCCCGCCGTACTCGCGGGCGAACGGGACGCCTTGTGCCACGCACTGGTCGATGATGTCGACCGACACCTGCGCCAGGCGGTACACGTTCGCCTCGCGGGCCCGGTAGTCGCCGCCCTTCATCGTGTCGTAGAAGAGGCGGTACACGCTGTCGCCGTCGTTCGGGTAGTTCTTGGCCGCGTTGATCCCGCCCTGCGCGGCGATCGAGTGGGCGCGCCGCGGGGAGTCGTGGAAGGTGATCACTTTCACGCGGTAGCCGAGCTCGCCGAGGCTCGCGGCGGCCGACGCGCCCGCGAGCCCGGTGCCGACCACGATGATCTCGAATCGGCGCTTGTTCGCGGGGTTGACTAGCTTGATGTCGAACTTGTGGTTGTCCCACTTCTGTTGGATGGGGCCGTCGGGGATCTTGGCGTCGAGGGTCATTGCGTCACCAACGTGTTCTTCGGGCACGCGGCAGTGGGCGGCTTGGAGCCCGGGCACTTGAGGTCGATGGCGTGGAGTTGCACTGCGACCGGGAAGCTGACGTTGCCGATCAGGATGAGCGCCGCGAATCCCTGCGCGAAGCTGCGGCGCAGCTTGTTGTAACGCGGGTTCGTGATCCCCAGGCTCTGGAACATCGACCACACGCCGTGGTACAGGTGCAACGCGAGCGCCATGTTGGCGACGATGTACACACCCGCCACCACGGGGCGCCGGAAGCTGTACACGAGGTTGTTGTACGGATCACCGCGTAGGAAGTGTGGATTCGCGTTGCCCCACGTGAGATCCATCAGGTGGAACACGAGGAACGCCAGGATGATGATGCCGGTCCACCGCATCGTGCGCGACGCGTAGTCGG
>CAZLEC010000888.1:0-1782 GCA_964558245.1 uncultured Burkholderiales bacterium
CTCGAGATGCCGCGCGGCGCGCAGGTGATCTATCCGAAGGATCTCGGACCGATCCTCGTGCTCGCCGACGTGTTCCCCGGCGCGCGGATCCTGGAGTCGGGCGTCGGATCCGGCGCGCTCACGACCGCGCTCCTGCGCGCCATCGGGCCCAGTGGGCACGTGACGGGATACGAGATCCGCGACGACTTCGCGAAGCGCGCGGTGAGCAACGTCCACGGCTTCCTCGGTACCGACGTCCCGCTCTCGGTCGAGGTCCGTGACGTGTACGAGGGCATCGAGGAACGCGAGCTCGACCGGATCATGCTCGATCTGCCCGAGCCGTGGCGCGTCGTGAAGCACGCGCTCGAAGCCCTCCGGCCGGGCGGCATCCTGTTGGCCTACCTGCCGACGATCCTCCAGGTCGGCCGGTTGCGCGAGGAACTCGCGAACGCGCCGTTCGGCATGGTCGAGACGCTCGAGGTGCTGCAGCGCACGTGGCACGTGGAGGGCCAGTCGATCCGTCCCGACCACCGCATGGTGGCGCACACGGGCTTCTTGACCCACGGCCGCCTGCTGGCACGGGATACGTGAGCACGCCGAGCACTCCGTGAACACCCTCGACCTCGTGGTGCTGGTGCTCATCCTCGGCGCGGCAGTCGGGGGTTGGCGGCTCGGGTTCCTCGCGCGCGTGATCGCGTGGGCCGGTGTCGTCGTGGGCCTCGCGATCGGGGTGCACTTCGTGACGCACATCGTCACGACGTTCGGGGGTACCCGACCCGAGAATCGGGCGTCGGTCGCGGTCGCGTTCCTCGTGCTCAGCGCGATCGTCGGCCAGACGATCGGGCTCGCGTTGGGCGCGCTCGCGCACCGCGTCATCCCGATGCGGAGCCCGCTTCCGCGCGTCGACCGGCTCGCCGGCGCCGCGATCGGAGCGGTCGGCGTGCTCGTGTTGCTGTGGATGGTGATCCCGTCGCTCGCGACGGCGAAGGGTTGGCCGGCACGCATGGCGCGCGGCTCGACGATCGTCGCCGCGATCCAGCGATGGGCGCCGCGCCAACCGGCACGATTTGCCGCGTGGGGACGCGAGGTCTCGAACGCGCCGTATCCGTCGGCGCTCGGGTTGCTCAAGTCGCCGCCGAATCCCGGACCGCCTCCGGGAACGTCGATCACGGCCGCGGTCGATCAACGCGTGCGCGCGTCGACCGTGCTCGTCACCGGTCGCGCGTGCAACGAGATCCAAGAGGGCAGCGGCTGGCTCGCCGCTCCGGGTGTCGTCGTGACGAACGCGCACGTCGTGGCGGGGGAGCGCGCCACCACGGTCACCGACACGAGCGGCTCGCGGATGCCGGCCACCGTGATCGCCTTCGACCCGGTGCGAGACGTTGCGGTTCTCGCGGTGCCCGCGCTCGCGGCGAAGACGCCCGCACCTCGCCCGCTCACGATGGCGGCCGCCGGCGCCGGAACGCTCGGAGCGGTCTACGGACATCCGGGCGGCGGCGTGCTCCGGGCCTCACCGGCGCGCGTCGGCGAGGAGATCCTCGCGGTGGGCACCGACATCTACCGCACGGGAACGAGTCGCCGGCACGTGTACGTGCTCGCCGCCGCGCTCGCGCCGGGCGATTCCGGCGGCGCGCTGGTGAACAGCCACGGCCAGATCATCGGCATGGCGTTCGCGATCGACCCGGGCCGCAGCGCGACGGCCTACGCCGTAACCGACGAGGAGATCAGACCCGTGCTTCGCGACGTGCTCCAGAGCGAGCAGCGCCCGGTAGGAACCGGCCGCTGCCTCCTCGGCTGAGAAGA
>CAZLEC010000889.1:0-1781 GCA_964558245.1 uncultured Burkholderiales bacterium
TCTGGGACGAGCACTACTACGGGTCGACGCGCACGCTCGACATGCACATCTCGTCGTTGCGCAAGAAGTTGAGCGACGATCCCAACAACCCTCGGCTCATCACGACTGTTCGGGGCGTCGGGTTCCGCTTCGAGACCGGATGACGTGCGCCGGCTGCTTCTCGCGTCGACCCTCACGATCGTCGTCGCGATCCTCGTCTTGTTCGGCGTGCCCCTCGGAATCGTCCTCGACCGCGCCGTACACGCCGACGCGCACTCCGCGCTCCAGAGCGAGGCCAAGCACGTCGCCCTGGAGATCTCCGATCTCCCGCTGAGCCCGACGCACCCGAATACCGACCTGCTCGACCGGGCGGTGCCGCCCGGAGATCGCGCCAAGGTCACGTGCCTCCTGCCGATCGGCTGCGGCCGCGGCTGGGCGGATCACCTCACCGTCTCCGGCTCGACCGTGGTCAAGAATACGCTCATCGAAAAGGCTCCGGGCCCGGCCGGCACCGTGGTGGAGGTCCAGACTCCGTCGGGTGCAATCGACAACCGCGTCATCAGGGCTCTGCTGGCCCTGGTCGCGCTGGCCGCGGTCGCGCTGAGCGCCGCGCTCGGGCTCGCGCTGATCCAGAGCAAGCGGCTCGCCGACCCACTCGCTCGGCTCGCCCGCTCCGCGACGCGCCTCGGCGACGGAGACTTCTCCCTTGCAACGCCGCGCAGCGGCGTACCGGAGATCGACGAGATCGCCACCTCCCTCGACCGGAGCGCGACGCGCGTCGAGGAGCTGCTGCGCGCCGAGCGCAGCTTCTCGTCACACGCGAGTCATCAACTCCGGACCGCGCTCACCGGTTTGCAGCTGCGCATCGAGGAGCTCGCCGGCAACGAGTCGCCCGCGGTGCGCGAGGAGGCCGAAGCCGCGCTGGAGCAGAGCGCGCGCCTGCTGTTGACCATCGAGGAGTTGCTCGCGCTCGCCCGCACCGGGCGCGCGGGCAACGTGACGCGCTTCGACATCGGCGACCTCGTACGCCAACACGTCGACGACATCGAGCCGATCCTCGCGCGCTCGGGCCGACGGGCAGTAGTGATCGCGTCCGAACCGGTACCGGTGATGGCGACGCTCGGTGCAGTCGGCCAAGCGCTCGACATTCTCCTCTCCAACGCGCTTCGACACGGCTCCGGTTGCGTTACCGCGACGGTCAGCGCCGACGAACGCCGCGCGCGCGTCGACATCGCCGACGAAGGACGCGGGATCACCGACCGCGACAAGGATTCGGTGTTCGTCGAGCAGCCGGACGCCACCGGTCACGGGATCGGGCTGGCGTTGGCGCGCACCCTCGTGACGACCGAGGGCGGAACCATCACGCTGCTCCGCGCGGTTCCGCCGGTGTTCCGGATCGAGCTCCCGGTCGGTTGACCGAAGCTTGACGGTCGCTCGGTGATCTTTACCGAAGCGGGGGCGCACGGCAGTTCGGCTGTGCTTACGTTGATGTCTGTAACCGGGTTCGCAAAGAGCCGGATCGGAAAGCCCCCATCCCCGTGCCAACCGGCGCCGGCTCCGAAGCGGACACTGGACGGCGGTCGGCGCGTGTGGTGCGCTCGATGCGGGCACACCACGCGGGCCGTCGTCGACTACGCGACCGGTACGCCCTCGAACACCGCCGCGCGCACACCGCGCTGGGCGAGCTCCGCGAGGAACGGCACGGGCTCGAGCAGCAGACCGAGCCCTTGCACGCCGGGCTGCTTGACGACCGGCCCCAACGTTCCCGCGAGGCGAGCCGACACGACCGCGAGTGCAGATCG
>CAZLEC010000890.1:0-1777 GCA_964558245.1 uncultured Burkholderiales bacterium
TATGCGCCCTTCGCCGTTCCGGGACTCGTGGAAGCCGATTGCGGCAAGGACCTGCCATGGCAATCCGGGACACGTCGTCGCGGCGTCGATGTAGACGGCTAGTAAGTAGGCGGGTATCTCCTTCTGCGCGAGGGCTGAGGGGTCGGATCCTGCGTCGGGTGCGCCGACGACGATCGCGACGCCGAGCAGCGATGCAATAACGCAGGCGACGAGCAGAACGAACACTTTCATGGGACCTCCCTGGTCGCTCAGGGGATGAATGGCGCGAACGGCGGGCGGAACGCGCTGAAGAAATCGCGAACTGTCTTGATGCTCCTATTTGTCAACGGCTGATTTTGTGGGCGCTGAGAGTGGTGATGCTGGGCGGTGATCGCGGGCGCGCGCGGTCAACGGTTGGGGGGTGCGGTCGTGCCGCGCCGGGTTCGGGTTGGGGTTAGTGCTCGGTGAGGACTCGGTAGATCTCGCGGGCGACGTAGCGCTTCAAGCAGCGCATGATCTCTTGGGTGCTGAGCCCTTCGGCTCGTCGTCGTGCGACGTATTCACGGGTGCGCGGGTCGCAGTGCATCCGGACGAGCACGATGCGCCAGAGCGCGTGGTTGGCTTGGCGGTCGCCGCCGCGGTTGAGTCGGTGACGGCGGACGCGACCGGAGGACGCTTCGAGCGGCGCGACGCCACACATTTTCGCGAACGAGGCTTCGCTGCGGAGGCGTTCGCGGTTGTCGCCGGCGGTGACCAACAGGATCGCGGCGGTGTCGGGTCCGACTCCGCGTAGCTCGAGGAGTTCGGGGCACGCTCGAGCGACGAGCGGCGCGAGTTGGGCGTCGAGGCGGCCGAGCTCGTTTTCGAGGGTGTTGATCCGGCGGGCGAGTTCCCGCAACGCGAGTTTCGTCGCGGTCGTTGGCGTGCCCGCGTCACTGACCCGCATCCGGGCGCAGAGGTCCAGGAGGTCTTTGCGGTTGAGGCCCCGGAGCTGATCGCGGACATCTTGGGGTGCGGTCGAGCACAACGCCCGCAACTGGTGCAGGCCCTTCACCCGGCCCTGCATCGCGGAACGACGCACGACCCGCAACGCACGGATCGCTTCGACGTCACCATCTCGGGTCTTGGGGACCCCGGTCGCGGTTCCGTTCAACGCGGCACGCGCGGCGGCTTCGGCATCGATCGTGTCGGACTTCCCCCGCCGGCGTCGGTCCTGACGGTTCGGCCGGTCGACCTCCACCACATTCACGTCACGGTCGTTGAGATAGCGGCACAGGCCAGCACCCCACGAACCGGTGCCTTCGATACCGACCCGGTCGAGCTCACCATGGTCGCGGAGCCAGGCGAGCAGCTCGCGGTTCCCGGCCGCGGTCGTCGCGAAACTCGCCGTCCCCAGCACTCGGCCGATCTCATCGATCGCCGCCGCGACATGCACATCGCCATGCGTATCGACACCGCCGATCACTTTCACCTTCGTCTGTGTCATCGTGGTCATGTCATCTCCTTCGGGAGTGGCACGTGCCCACCGGTTGGCACGGACAGGACTCGGTTGAGGCCCAGGCAAGGCTCCTATCAGGTCACGTCGCCGCCGGTGGGTACGTTCAATTCGGTTCTCGCTTGAGGCTCCCCGCCGCGGTCGACGACTCAAAAACAGGACACGAAGTCGGTCGCGTCAGCGGGTCACACCCCGACGGGAAGCCCGGCCCATCCAACCCGCACCGAACGGGGCGGATCCAACGGACACTGCGAGACGACCTCTCCGTCGACAACAGCAGACGGACACACCGGTCACGCGCGC
>CAZLEC010000891.1:0-1774 GCA_964558245.1 uncultured Burkholderiales bacterium
GCATCGGCCACGAGGCCACGGTCTCGAAGGTCGGCGACGACCAGCTCTTCTACCTCCGCAGCCGTGGACTCACCGAGCAGCAGGCGACCGCGATGATCGTCAACGGCTTCATCGAGCCGATCGTCAAGACGCTCCCGATGGAGTACGCGGTCGAGTTGTCGCGGCTCATCGAGCTCAACATGGAAGGCGCAGTGGGTTAGGCCCACGGCCACGAAGGAATGCCGGCGATGACTGACGCATTCTCCGCCGACGCCGCGCGGGCGCTGGGCGGACCCGACTGGCTCCTCGCGCGTCGCCTCGCGGCCGCGGAGGCTCTGGCTACGATCTCGTGGCCGACTCCCGACGAGGAGATCTGGCGTTACAGCCGGATCGGCGAGCTCGACCTCGACCGGTACCGGCCGTTTGCCGAAGCCGAGCTCGGACCGGCCGGCGACGAGCGCGCGCCGGGCGGGGGTCCGTGGGCGGCCGAAGCCGGGCCGCATTCGGCCATGCTCGTTGTGCGCGACGGCCGGGTCGTCCACCACGAGATCGATGCCGGACTCGAGGCCAAAGGCGTGAAGGTGTGCGGACTCGCGACGTGCGCGGGCGACGATGTGCGCGACCTGCTGGGCGCCGCCTCGCGTTCGTCCGAAGACGCGTTCACCGTGCTCCACGACGCGTTCGTCGCGGGCGGGGCACTGGTGCAGATTCCCGACGGCGTCGTGGTGGAAGACCCGATCCTCGTGCTTCATTGGTGCGAAGGCGACGGGCGCGCGTCGTTCCCGCACACGATCGTGTCTCTCGGCGAGCACGCCGAGGCGACCGTGCTCGACCGGTTCGGCTCACCCGAGACCGATCACCTCGTCGACGCCGTCACCGAGCTCCTCGTGGGCGACGGCGCGAACCTGCGATACCTCTCGATCCAGCAACACGGCAGCCGCACCTGGCACCTCGGATTGCAGCGCGCGCTCGTCGGTCGTGACGCCGTGCTCCGCACGTCGGCCGTCGCCCTCGGCGGCGACTACGCGCGGTTGCGCAGCGAAGCCGTGTTGCAGGGCGAAGGGAGCGAGAGCGACCAGCTCGCCGTGTACTTCGCGGATGGCTCCCAGATGCTCGACTTCCGCACGCTGCAGGACCACGATGCGCCGCGCACCCGGAGCAACCTGCTGTTCAAGGGTGCGGTCGAGGACACCGCCCGATCGGTGTACTCCGGGCTCGTGCACCTGCGCACCACCGCGCAGAAGGCGAACGCGTCGCAGACGAATCGCAACCTCGTGCTCAGCGAAGGCGCTCATGCCGAGTCGATCCCGAACCTCGAGATCGAGGCCAACGACGTGAAGTGCTCGCACGCGTCGACGGTCGGACCGATCGACGACGACCAGCTCTACTACCTCGAGAGCCGGGGCATCCCGCCCGGTGACGCCGAGCGCCTGATCATCCTCGGGTTCTTCGACGACGTGCTCGAGCGTCTGCCGGTGAGCGCGCTCTCCGACGGGCTGCGCCGTTCCGTGGTCGACAAGTTGGAACATCGGCGGGTGGGTGGGGAAGTTCGACGGGTGGGTGTGGGTGGGGACGGTCGGCGTGGGTGAGGCGCGCCGGCTGTGCGCTCGTGACGACCTCGCGCCGGGCACTTCGCGGTGCTTCGAGGTCGACGGGCTCCGCATCGCACTCGTCCGCATCGGCGACGATTTCTACGCGATCGGCGACACCTGCTCGCACGCCGACTTCTCCTTGTCGGAGGGCGACGTGTGGGAAGACGAGCTCGAGATCGAGTGCCCGAAGCACGGCTCGACGT
>CAZLEC010000892.1:0-1774 GCA_964558245.1 uncultured Burkholderiales bacterium
ACCTCACGGGATCCCCTTCACGGTCAGAGCGAGGATAGCACCGCGTCGGCGGCGGCGCGCGCGGATGCCGACAGGCCGGTTCGGGAGAAGCCGTCGGCGTCGAGCGCGTCACCCACGGCACGGAGGCGCGCGTCGTCGAGGTGGGCGGCCAGCGCGGCCGCGTACTCGCGCGGCGTCTCGGCCGGCGCGCGTGCCCGGCCTGCCCGCCGGCCGGCGCGTTCCAGACGAGCGAGCCCGTGCGCAGCCCAGCCCGCGCGGCGGCGCGCGCGACGACGGCGCAACCAGCCGAGCGCGTCGGGTGCGCCGATCACCGCCACGACGAGCGCGAGGGCGAGCAGCCCGAACTCGATCGCGTGGTGCCGGGCCGCCTGCAACCACGAACCCCCCGAGGTCGCGTCGCCTGCGAGCGGAACCGACGCGGTCGGGTCGAACTGCTGCCAGCCGACGCCCGGGAAGTAGATCTCCGTCCAGGCGTGCGCGTCGCGCTCGCGCACGATGAACTGGCCGGTGAGCGGGTCGCGGCTTCCGGGCACGAACCCGGTTGCGAGCCGGGCCGGGATCCCGACGCTGCGCGCCATCACGACGAGGCTGCTCGCGACCTGCTCGCACCACCCGAGGCGGGAACGGAACAGGAAGTCGTCGACGACGTCGACGCCCTTCGGGGCGACGGGCGCGGTGATCGAGTACCGGACGTGCGCGCCGAGCCACGCCTCCAGCGCGAGGATCTTGTCGTAGGTCGTCGGTGCCGACGCGGTGACGGACCGGGCGAGCGCCCGGACGCGGGGCGTCGTCTGCGGCGGCTGCGCGAAACGCTCGAGCACCGACGACGGGTCCGGTTGGGCGTCGGCCGCGCGCAGCGTTGCCGCCGTGGCCAGCACGCTGCGGCTGGTCACGGTGTACGCCGCGCCGCTCCCGAAGGCGTCACCCACGCTCAGGGTGCCGTCGTATCGCTCGTCGACCTCGCGATCGGTCTCGACCGACACCGGGCTCGGCGCCGCGAACACGATGTTCGAGTAGCCGCTCTCGAAGTGGAACGTCTGGCGCATCGTCTGGCCTTCGGTGGCGCCGATGTCGTCGGTGGCCGGGAAGAGTTGCGACGTGTCGCCGTCGTGTGCGAGCGCGGCGGGATCCGGCCCCGACCGCGACCACGCGTGGCCGTTCCACACGTCGAAGACCTCGCCGCGCCAGAAGGAGGCACGCGGCGCATCGACCGCGAACACGACCCGATCGGAGAGACGCGGCTGTTGCGTCATGTCGAGCGAGTTCGTGGCCATGAGCGACGACGGCGCGTTCACCTGATCTCCGGTCGACGGATCGAGGCCCGGCCACACGTGGCGGCCGAGATGATCGGTGAGCGTGGGGCCGAGCGCAACGACCGCGACGGCAACCATCACGGTGGTGGCCACCGCCAAGCGCGCGATCTCGCCGGTGCGACCGGCGAGCGGTGTGCCGCGCGGGAGCGGCTGCACCTCCTCCGCGCCGGTGCGGTCGACGAGCAGCAACGCGACGAGTGTGGCGAGCGCCCAGCACACGAGGAGCAAGCTGGTGTCGGACGCGACGAACGACGCGTGGCGCAACGCGCCGAGCCCACCCAGCCCGAGCAACACCACCACGACCCGGCGCGTCGACAGCGACGGCAAGGCGAACACGCCGAGCAACGCGGCGGTGGCCCCGGCCAGCGCGCCGAGCGCCATCGGTATCTGCGCTCGACGCGCGGCGATCGCGCCTACTGCGCCGAGCGCGACCGCGACGGGGACGGCGACGACGCGCCAGG
>CAZLEC010000893.1:0-1771 GCA_964558245.1 uncultured Burkholderiales bacterium
CTCATGTGGCAGCCGTGGTTCATGGGCATGCGGCGCGCGATGGAGGCGCTGCTCACCGGCGACTCGATGACGGGCGCCGAAGCGGTCGAGGCCGGCTTCGCAAACCGCGCGTTCCCCGCCGATCAGCTCGAGCCCGAGGTGCTCGCCATCGCCGAGCGGGTCGCGCAGATCCCGGGTGACCTCCTCACGCTCAACAAGCGCACGGTGCACCGGGCGATGGAGGCGCAGGGAATGCGCACCGGTCTGCGCGCGACCACCGAGCTCCAGGCGCTCGGGCTGCACCAGCGGTCGTCGAAGGAGTACATCCCGAAGTTGCGCTCGGCCGGCGTGAAGGCCGCGGTCGACGCGCGCGACGCTCCCTTCGGCGACGGCCGCACGCGCCCGTCGTCATGAGCGCCCTGGACGAACCCGCGATCCAAGCCGCGGTGTCGGCCGTCGCCGCGCACCAAGACGAGGCGCGCGCGGAGCTCGAGTCGCTGGTGCGGATCCCGAGCATCAGCGCCGATCCGGCCCGTCGTGACGACGTTCGGGCGAGCGCCGAGGCGACGGCCGAGCTGCTCCGCTTGCACGGCCTCGAATCGGTGCGGCTGTCGGGTGTGGAGGGCTCCCACCCCTACGTCATCGGCGAGTGGATGCACGCCGGCCCCGACGCGCCGACTGTCCTTCTCTATGCGCATCACGACGTGCAGCCGCCCGGCATCGTCGACAACTGGGACAGCGACCCGTTCGAGCCGAGTGAGCGCGACGGCCGCCTCTACGGGCGGGGCAGCGCCGACGACAAGGCCGGCGGAGTCGCTCACGCGCACGCGGTGTCGGCCTGGCTGAGCACGAACGGCGCGCTGCCCTGCAACGTGCGCGTCCTGATCGAGGGCGAGGAGGAGATCGGCTCGCCGACCCTGCACGCGTTCCTCGAGGCACACCTAGACGAGTTGCGCAGCGACGTGCTGGTCCTCGCCGACGCCGGCAACTGGAAGGTCGGCGTGCCCGGCCTCACCTACTCGCTGCGCGGGCTGGCCGCGGCCGACATCGAGCTCCGCGCGCTCGACGGCCCCGTGCACTCGGGGATGGCGGGTGGCGCGGTGCCCGATCCCGTCACCGCGTTGGCGCGGGTCATCACCGCGCTGGTCGACGAGCGCGGCGACGTCAGCATCGACGGTCTCTGGGACGACGTGCGACCACCCACCGAGCACGAGCGCGCGGCGATCGCGGGCCTCGACGACGACCCGGCCGGGTTCGCGCGCGCGATGGGGACGCGACCGGGCGTGCAGCTGGTCGGCGATCCCGGCACGACGCTCCACGAGCGACTGTGGTTCCGACCGTCACTGACGGTGATCGGGATCGACGCGCATCCGATCAAGGGATCGTCGAATCAGATCGTGGCCCGGGCGACGGCGCGCATCAGCATGCGGCTCGCGCCCGGCCAAGTGCCCGAACGGGTGATCGAGCAGCTGCGCGCGCACGTGGCGCGACACGTGCCGTGGGGACTCGAGCTGCGGTTCACCGCGCTCGAAGGCGCGCCCGCGTGGCAGACCGACCCGAGCGGTCCGGCCTTCGACGCGGCGCGGCGCGCGCTGCGCGCCGGCTTCGGAACCGAGCCGGTGCTCATGGGAGTGGGCGGCTCCATCCCGTTCGTGGGTCCGTTCGCCGACGCGTTCGGCGGGATCCCCGCGCTGCTGTTGGGGCCCGCCGATCCGCACAGCCGCATCCACGGCGAGAACGAGAGCCTCCACCTCGGCGACTGGCACAAGCTCATCGCGAGCGAGGTGCACCT
>CAZLEC010000894.1:0-1769 GCA_964558245.1 uncultured Burkholderiales bacterium
CACGGTCGTAGCGTGGGGGCGTGGAAGTGAGGCTCTTCGGCGAGCTCGAGATCGCCGCGCAGGCGCTGAAGTCCCTCCGGCCGGGTCTACCCGGCAGGCACCGCCTGGTCCTGCGCCCGCCCTCGCCCGAAGGCTGCGGCGAATTCGTCCGAGCCGATCGCGGCAATTGCGGCCTGGCGGGCCCGGTCCACATCGTCGTGCTGGAACGGAGGAACTTCGGCGGCGGCATCGGCCCGCAGGCCCTCGGCCCGTCCGAGGAGCAGGGCTGCCTGCCCCGGATCGTCGCCCTCCGCGGCGACGGCGGCGAGCACGACACAGCAGACCGCGGCGGCCACCCGAAGTTCGTTCTGCGGGTCGACGCGGTTCTTGAACCGGCGAGGGTCTCCCCCGCGGTAGAGCTCCAGCGCCTCGGTCGCCGCCGCGACCGCGGCGCCGTCGTCACGGTGCAGCCGATGCACCACCGCCATTCCCGTGAGGGCGAGCAACATCACCGGCGTATTCCGTAGCCGGCGCGCGCCGTCCAGCGCGCGCAGATAGGTCGTCTCGGCCCGAGCGACGTCGCCTTCGTGGAGAAGCGCCCATCCGAGGCGGGCGACCAGTGACCCGGTGAAGCCCCGCAGCCCACACTCGTCGTTCGTTGCGATGGCCCGATCCAGCGCGTCGACCGCGGCGCCGTAGTCGCCCGCGCGTTCGTCGAAGTCGGCGACCACGTCGAGCGTCATCGACAGCATGACCGGTCGATCGATCCGAGCGAAGCCAACGGCGGCGGCGCGGTAATGGACCTCGGCCGCCGCGAGATCACCGGTCAGGATCGCCAGCTTCCCGAGCCCGTACGCACGCGCGGCGATCGCGAAGGGATCCTCCGGGGACTCGCCGTAGGAGTCGATCACGATCAACCGGCGTCGGCGCGCCTCTTCGAAGTCGCCCCGGGCGTTGGGCAGCTCGGCATAGAAGGAAAAGGCCAACGCCCTCGATTCGACGTCACCGTGTCGTTCGAAGATCTCGAGCGCGGCCTCGAGGTCGTCGTCGCAGTGGTCGCGCGCGCCGGCCAGGAAGTCGAGGAGCCCGCGGCCCGTCAGCGCGAGCGCGCGCGCCCGTTCGTCGGCTTGGCCACCGCATCCGAAGGCGTCATCGAGCCAGCGCTTGCCCTCGATCACCATGCCCGCGAGCCAGTGCGGCCAGCTGGTGCCCCCGGCGATGATCAGCGCGGTCTGCGCGTCGTCGTTCGCGACCGCCCACTCGAGCGCAGCCCGGAGGTTGTCGTGCTCGTCGTCGATCGCCGTGAGCCAGGCGCGCTGCCGATCCCCCGTGTACGCGGCGGCGCTCTCCGCGCACAGTGCTGCGTAGTGCGTCGCCATTGCATCCCGGATGCGTACGGCGTCTCCGCGCTCCGTCAGCTTTTCCTTGCCGTACTCCGCGAGCGTCTGCAGCTGCCTGAACCGCAGCCCGTCGCCTTTCGGAACCGCGACCACGAGCGACTTGTCGACGAGCGCGTGGAGGTGGTCGGCGAGATCCGCCGCCACCAGCGTCTCGTCGGCACACACGACCTCCGCCGTCGCCAGGTCGCAACCACCCGGGAACACCGACAGCCGTTCGAGCACACGCTGCTCGTCGTCGAACAGAAGCTCGTAGCTCCAGTCGACGACGGCGCGCAGCGTCTGTTGGCGCGGAAGCGCCGTGCGCGACCCGCCGGTGAGCAAACGGAACCGATCATTCAACCGGGAGGAGATTTGCGCGATCGGAAACGCTCGGGTTCGGGCCGCTGCGAG
>CAZLEC010000895.1:0-1768 GCA_964558245.1 uncultured Burkholderiales bacterium
CGCGACGGCGACATCTACCTCGTCAACGGCCAGAAGATCTGGACCTCGCTCGCCGCGCACGCGAAGTTCGGCATCCTCATCGCGCGTACGCGCGGTGACGTGTCGAAGCATCGGGGGATCTCGTACTTCATCATCCCGATGGACCTGCCGGGTATCGAGGTGCGGCCGATCCGCGAGATGACGGGCGAGGCGCTATTCAACGAGGTGTTCTTCACCGACGTGCGCGTCCCCGCGGAGAATCTGATCGGCGAGGAGCATCTCGGGTGGGGGATGGCCAAGACCACGCTCGCCAACGAGCGCGTGTCACTGTCGACTGGCGGCGGCTTGCAGTGGGGCTACGGGCCGAGCGCGCGTGACCTCGTGCAGTTGCTGCGCGATCAGGGCGGGCTGCCCGACCCGGTGATGCGCCAGCGCGTGATCGACGCGTTCATCGAGGGCGAGATCCTGCGCTACCACCGCATGCGGATGATCTCCGCCGCCGTGAACAAGCGCCCCGGCCCCGACGCGTCGTTGCGCAAGGCCTTGGCCGACCCGCACGGCAAGAAGGTGTTCACGCTCGGCCGCGACCTGATGGGCGCCGAAGGCCTGCTCGCCGGCACCGACGTGACCGACCGCTGGCAGCCATGGATGCGCGGCTTCCTGTTCAGCCCGGCGCTGACCGTCGGCGGCGGTACCAGCGAGGTGCTCCGCAACATCGTCGCCGAGCGCCTCCTCGGCCTCCCGCACGACCACGACGTCGAGCAGGGCCTCACCTGGGAGCAAAGTCGGCACACCCAGAAGTGAAGGGCTTGGGTTAGCCCTCGCGCTGGCCCTGGGGGAACTTCACGGGCATGTGCTTGATGCCGCCGATGAAGTTGGAGCGGAGCGGCTGCACTTCGCCTGCCAGCTCGATGGTCGGGATCCGGCGGGCCATCTCCTCGAGCAGCACGTAGATCTCCATGCGGGCGAGGTTGGCGCCGAGGCAGTGGTGCGGGCCGCCGCCGCCGAAGCCGACGTGCTCGTTGGGCGATCGGCGGATGTCGAACGTGAACGGGTTGTCGAACACGTCTTCGTCGCGGTTCGCGCTGACGTACCAGATGCTGACCTTGTCGCCTTCCTTCAGCTGCTGACCGCGGAGCTCGGTGTCGCGCGTCACGTTGCGGCGGAAGTACATGACCGGCGAGGCCCACCGGACGATCTCCTCGGTCGACGACCGGGCGAGGGTGGGGTCCTTCACGAGCAGCTGGTACTGGTCGGGGTTGTCGCAGAACGCGCGGATGCCGTGCGAGATCGAGTTGCGGGTCGTCTCGTTGCCCGCCACCGCGATCAACAAAAAGAAGAGGTTGAAGTCCATCTCCGAGAGACGGTCGCCGTCGACCTCGGCGTCGAGCAGGGTCGACACGATGTCGTCGCGCGGCATCTCGCGGCGCTGCGCCGCGATCTCGTTCGCGTACATGAACATCTCGATCTGCGCGTTCTGAACTTCTTCTTCCGACACGATGTACTCGGGGTCTTCGCTCCCGATCATCCGGTTGCTCCACTCGAAGAGCTTGTGCCGGTCTTCTTGCGGGACGCCGAGCATCTCGGCGATCACCTGGAGCGGGAGCTCGGCGGCGACGTCGACCACGAAGTCGGAGGTGCCGCGCTCGATCACCTCGTCGAGGATGCGATTCGTCTGTTCGCGGATCCGTTGCTCGAGCGCGCCGATCTGGCGGGGCGTGAAGCCGCGATTCACGAGCTTGCGGTAGCGCGTGTGCTCGGGCGCGTCCATCGTGAGCATGAGGTTGCC
>CAZLEC010000896.1:0-1767 GCA_964558245.1 uncultured Burkholderiales bacterium
TCGCGTGCCTGTTCCTCGCCGAGATCACGCTCGGCCTGCTCGCGCGCGCCGCGCCGAACCTCAACGTGTTCGCGCTCGCCTTCCCGCTGCGCGTCATCATCGCCCTGATCGTGGTCGCGATCGCGCTGCCGCTCGTCTCGCCGGCTCTCGGCAACCTCGTGCGCGACGCGGTCGCGCCGCTCGGCCACTGACGCCGGCGCGGAGATCGACCAGTGCCCGCCGACGCCTCCCAGAAGACGGAACCGCCCACCCCACGGCGGAAGAAAGAGGGCCGCGAGAAAGGGCAGGTCGCGAAATCGCAGGACCTGACTGCGTGGGCGGCGATGCTCGCGGCGATCGTGTTGCTCCAGATCTGCATCGCGCACGGCGCGACCACGATGCGCGGCGTCCTCGACGACATGGGCCTGGCGATCGCGCACCCCGACCAGGCCGTCGCCACGAAGTTCGCGGCCGACGCGGCGTCGAAGTCGGTCGGGATCGTCGCACCAATGTTGATCGGGATGATGTTGATCAGCGCCGCGATCAGCATCGGGCAGGTCGGCGGGCGCCCGACGCTGAAGAAGCTCAAGCCCGACTTCGGCCGCCTCAACGTGTTCAAGGGACTGAAGCGCACCTTCGGCGGTCAGGTGTGGTGGGAGCTCGCCAAGTCGGTCGTGAAGGTCGCGGTGCTGCTCGCGATCGCGTGGCCCGCGGTCGCGCACGCGGTCGCCGGCTTCTCGCAGGCCTCGAACGGCTCGCTCGAATCGCTGGCCTCGATCAGTGCCACGACCGCGATCACGATGTTCCGCAACGTCGCGATCGGCGGTCTCGCGATCGGCGGCATCGACTACATCGTGCAACGCCGGCGCGTCATGAAGCAGCTGCGGATGTCGCGTCACGAGGTGCGGGAGGAGATGAAGCAGCACGAAGGGAACCCGAGCGTGAAGCGGGCGATCCGCGGGCGCCAGCTGGCGATCAGCCGCAACCGCATGATCGGCCTCGTCAGCAGCGCCGACGTCGTGATCGTGAACCCGACTCACTACGCAGTCGCGCTGAAGTACGAGCCGGGCCGGGGCGCACCCGAGGTCGTGGCCAAGGGCGCCGGCGACATCGCCAAGCGGATCCGGGAGGAGGCCGAGGCCAACGGGGTGCCGATCGTGCACGAGCCCGTCCTCACCCGCACGATCTACTGGGCCTGCGACCTCGGCCAGCTGATCCCCGCCGACCTGTACGAGGCCGTCGCCCAGCTGCTCGCCTTCGTGTTCGGCCTCCGGGCCAAGGGCCGGGCCCAGGGCTACCACGAACTGCCCAAACCGGCCCTCCTGTAACACCCCCGACCAGGCGTTATGTAACCCGACGCAGCCCCAACGCCTCATGTGATGAAGCATCCGGACATCTGTACGCAGCCCAAACGCTTCGTGTGATGGAGCGGTTGGGGGCCTAATCCTCGGGGCGGGCGGGCCGATCAGTACCGGGCTCGACCGAGCCTTTGGACGCTGGTGCCACGGACGGCGCGCGCGAGGTGCCGGGGAGACCGTGGTCAGCAACCGCATCGGACAGATCGCGATACCTGCCGCGATCGTCGGGATCGTGGTGATGATGGTCGTGCCGTTGCCGACCCCGCTGATCGACCTGCTCATCGTCGGCAACATGGCGCTCGCCACGCTCGCCCTGCTCGTCAGCATGTCGACCCGGCGGGTGCTCGACTTCTCGATCTTCCCGTCGTACCTCCTGATCGCGACGCTCTTCCGGCTCGCGCTCAACGTGTCGGTCACGCGGCTCGTGCTG
>CAZLEC010000897.1:0-1765 GCA_964558245.1 uncultured Burkholderiales bacterium
CGTGGTGCCCGTGGAACATCGAGTTCATCCGGCGCATCAACGGCCTCGACTCCGTCGACGACGTGAAACGCATCGTCTACGACGCGTCGTACCTCGTGCTCGGCCTCGGCGACGTGTACCTCGGCGCGCCTGTCGCGACGCCGATCGATCCGCGTCACCGGCTCGTCACCACGAAGTACAACCCGGCGCGCACCTGGACCCCGGAGAACGCCGTCGGCATCGGCGGCGCGTACTTGTGCATCTACGGCATGGAGGGCCCGGGCGGCTACCAGTTCGTCGGCCGGACCGTCCCCGTGTGGAATCGGTTCCGCCGCACGACCGACTTCACCGAACCGTGGCTGCTGCGATGCTTCGACGAGCTCCGGTTCTTCGAGGTCGGCGCCGAGGAGCTCCTCGACTGGCGCCGCGACGTGCTGACCGGGCGAACGGAGCTCCAGGTGGAGCACTCGACGCTGCGCCTCGCCGATCACCTCGAGTTCGTGCGCGCGCACGCGTCGGAGATCGGCGAGTTCCGTACCCGTCAGCAACACGCGTTCAACGCCGAACGCGGGCGATGGGCCGAGGCGGAGCTGCTGCGGCCCGACGTCGGTTCCCCGCCCGGCGGCGACGACGCTCCGTTGCCGCCGGGCGCCACCGCGGTCGAGGCCAGCCTGCTCGCGAGCGGGTGGAAGGTCGTGGTCGAAGTCGATCAGCACGTCGCCGCAGGTGATCCGCTCGTCGTGCTCGAGAGCATGAAGATGGAGACGACCGTGAACGCGCCGATCGCGGGCCGTGTGGTGCGCATCATGGTCGCGAGCGGCCAAGACGTTGTGCCCGGCCAGGCGTTGGTGGCGATCCGGTGACCGGAGACTTGTCCCGCGTCGACGCCGCGCTCGCCGCGGCGGATCGCGCGGGCTCGCTCGGCGCGTGGATCACGCGCGCCGATGCCGGCGCCGTGCGCGCGGCTGCGCGCCGCCTCACCGGCACCGAGCCCATCTCGGGTTGGACCGTCGCGGTGAAGGACAACGTCGACGCCGAGGGTTACGAGACCACTGCCGGCCATCCCGCGTTCGCGCGCCGACCGGCGGCCGGCGCGCCGGCGGTGCAGGCACTCGTCGACGCTGGCGCGATCATCGTGGGCAAGACGAACCTCGACCAGTTCGCGACCGGTCTCGTCGGCACGCGATCGCCCTTCGGACCGGGCCGCAACCCGCGTTCGCCCGAGCATGTCGCCGGAGGCTCGAGCTCGGGTTCGGCGATCGCGGTGGCGGTGGGCGCCGCCGACATCGGTGTCGGAACCGACACCGCCGGGTCGGGCCGGGTACCGGCCGCGCTGTGCGGGGTCGTCGGGCTCAAGCCGACACGCGGCCTCGTGAGCACGCGCGGTGTCGTGCCGGCGGTCGCCGGCCTCGACTGCGTCTCGGTGCTCGCGCGCACGGTCGGCGAGGCCGCGACCGCGCTCGACCTCATGGCCGGGTTCGACGCGCACGACCCCTGGAGTCGCGCGCCCGGCTCCGGGGCGCCCGCCGTGGGGCCCGGCCCGTTGCGCGTCGGCGTTCCCCGTACTGTCGATCTCGCCGGGCTCGACGCGCCCGCCGAGCGAGCTTGGCGCGCGGCGCTCGACTCGCTCGACCGCCTCGGACCCGTCGCCGAAGTGGACCTCGCGCCCTATCTCGACGCCGGCGCGTTGCTGTACCAAGGCGCGTTCGTGGCCGCGCGGTGGCATGCGTTCGGCGCGTTCCTGACCGCGCATCCCGACGGCGCCGACCCGACGGTCGCCGGGATC
>CAZLEC010000898.1:0-1763 GCA_964558245.1 uncultured Burkholderiales bacterium
TCGCGACCTGGTCGATCTCGTTGCGGAGCTGCACGATCTCGTTCTGCGCGGCCTGCCGGGCCGTCGTGTCGTTGGCGCCGGTGTTGGCCGACTCGATCACGAGGTCGCGCATGCGCTGGAGCATCGACTGCACCGACGACAGCGCGCCTTCTGCGGTCTGCACGACCGAGATGCCGTTCTGCGCGTTGGCGGTCGCCTGCTGGAGACCGGAGACCTGTGACTTCAGGCCTTCGCTGATGACCAGGCCCGACGCGTCGTCGGAAGCCTTGTTGATGCGGTAGCCAGAGGACAGCTTCTCGAGGCTGCTCGTGAGGTCCGACTGGGTGTTCTGCAGGTTCTTGTAGGCGTTCAACGCCATGATGTTGGTGTTGATGATCATCAGCGCATCTCCTCCGTGATCTCCCCGAGCCGTCCTGGCGGCTCTCTGCGCTGGTCAGCCTCGGTGGCTACCAGGTGCAGGCAGATTCTGCTCGGCCGGTCCGACCCGAATCTGAGGAAACTGGAGTCGCGATCCGCCGTGCCGGATCGCGACTCCACTTCTGCGACTCGAGCTGCTCAGACTCGAACACCTCCGGCGGCGCGCCGACTCGACTGCGCCACCACCTCGTCCGCTTCGACCGGTCGCGCCGACAAGCGCGCGCGGTAGTCGGAACCGGCGGCGACCGCCGCGTAGTAGCCCGCCTTGCGCCGGGCGACCCGTCCGTTCGGCCGCGGCTCGGCCGGAACCGCTTCCGGCTCGAGTTGTGAGTTCACACCGTCGCGCAGCAAGAGCAGCGCCTCGGCGCGGAGCTGCGAGATCCGCGACTCGCTCACGCCGAGCTCGTCGGCCAGATCCTGCATCGAACGCTCTTCGAAGAAGTACCCGATCACCACGCGCCGCAGGCGCTCGGGCAACGCACCGACCGCGTCCATGAGGTACGCCTTGCGCTCCCGGTCGAGCAGCGTGTCCTCGGGGCCGTCGTCGGTGCTGGCGATGAACGACTCCGCGTCGCCCTCCACCACGAGCGAGTCGTAGTTGAGGACGGTGGCGCGGTGCACGTCGTCGACCAGCTTGTGGACCGTCTCCGGCGCGACGCCCAGCGTCTTGGCCACTTCTTCGGGCTTCGGCGCGCGGCCGAGGCGGTTGGTGAGCTCCTCCTGCGTGGCCTGGAGCCCACGGGCACGGGAGCGCACCGATCGGCTGGCCCAGTCGCGGCCGCGCAGCTCGTCGAGCAACGCGCCCCGGATCCGGGTGGAGGCGAAGCGGTCGAAGGCGATGCCTCGCTCCGGGTCGAAGCTCCGGGCCGCCTGGGCGAGACCCAACATCCCGGCCGACACGAGGTCGCTCCGGCTCACGTGGTTCGGGACGCGGTGTGCGACCTCCGAAACCACGTACTGCACGAGCGGCAGGTGCTCACGCACCAACTGCTCTTCGTTCTGCGCTTGCTCCGGTCCGATCGGCTTGACGCCGGTCTTGGTGGAATCGTTCCGCCGGCCTGCAACTTCGTCGCCGACCCGCTGCCTGGTAGTGGTCACCGTTTGTCCCCCGGTCCCGCTCGGTTGTGCTCCGCTGGCACAACGTTTCGGTACAGGTGGGCGCACCGCTTGATCGACCGCAGGGTTGAAAGACGTGGACGCTGAGGGTGGCATTGGCGCGCGGTAGGTAATGACCGCAGGTACGATGCGCCGTCGCGGCTCTCGGGGAGGCAACGGCGGCGTGAACGACAACGACGATCGGCGCGCGATCGTTGCCGACGAGCTTGCGCTCGCGCGGCTCGGCGTCG
>CAZLEC010000899.1:0-1762 GCA_964558245.1 uncultured Burkholderiales bacterium
TCGTGTAACGCCGCGATCTGTGCCGGCACCGTGATGTCGACCATCTCGATTTGGATCTTGCCGGGATAGCGACCGGCGAGGTCTTGGAGGCCCGTGCTGTTCGTGTTGCGCGCAGTGGCAGTGACGTGCCACCCGCCACGCGCCCATTCCTCCGCGAGCGCCAGCCCGAGACCGCGGGAAGCTCCGATGACGAGCACCCGTTTCGTGGAGGTCGCGGATGACACCGTAGTTGTAGACATAAGAACTATTGTAGGCTCTACAACGGTGTCGTCAAGCGAGGTCGACCCGACCTTTCCACAAACGCACTTCGACCTCCATGAACTTGGGTTATCTGCTTGAAGGTCGACGCGCGGCACGACTGAAGCGCCCTCACGTGCGTTGCAGGTTCAGCGCAACAACCGGTATCTGACGAGCAGTCTTGGCCTGATAGCCGGCAAAGCCCGGGAAACGGTCGGCCTGCTTCGCGTAGACGTCCGCCCGGCGCGGGTTGGGAAGGACGTCGGCATTCGCGGTGATGTGCTCGCTGCCGATCTCGACTCCGAGACCGGTCGGGTGGGCAACGATGTTGTGGAACCACGCGGGATTCTTGTCGGCGCCGGCCGCGGAGGCGAACACGTAGACACGGTCGGTGTCGTTCTCGTCGGCGAGGTACATCATCGGGCTGGTTCGGGTCTGACCGGACCGTGCTCCGGTCGTCGTGAGAAGTAGCAGTGGGGCGTCACCGAATGAGTCGACGTGACCCCCGCTCTCGCGAAACTCGATGATGTTGCTTTCGTTGAACGTCAGCGTGGCGTCGGGACGCGCGGCAAATCTCGCGTCGATGAACGCCGCCGCAATCGTGAGCGCTTCTTCGCCGGCGTCGAGTGAACCCACACTTGCCGGGAACACATGCGACATTCCCTCCCAGATATGCACCGTCGCTTCGACATCGGCGGCGCGTGCGCGTTCGGTGTAACGCCGGGCGTCGTCGAGCAGCACTTCGTTCGTCCCCACGTGGAGCTGAATCGGGGGCAGACCCGCGAGGTCGCCGTAGAGCGGCGAGCACATCGGATCGCGCGCGTCGTGCCCGTCCAGGTAGCCAGCCGCCGTGATCGCCAACATTTCCTTGGTCAGGAGCGGATCGTCGTCGGCCCGGCTCGCCAGACTGTCTCCGGTCAACGCGAGATCTGTCCAGGGCGACATGACCAACGCGCCGGACGGCGCAAGACCGTGTCCGGCGCGAGCGTCGGCCGACGCCATCGCCAGTAACGCGAGCGCGAGACCGCCACCGGCGGAGTCGCCGACAATCACGATGGCCTGCGCACCTTGCTCCATGAGCCCGCGATACGCGGATCTCGCATCCTCGACCGCGGCCGGAAAGGGGTGTTCCGGCGCGAGCCGGTAGTCGGGCACGAACACGCGAACGTTCGCGCGCTCCGCGAACTGTCCCGCGAGGTGGCGGAAGGCGCTCGCGGATCCGAGCACGTAGGCGCCTCCGTGCAAGTATAGGACCGAAGCATCCGGGCGCGCTGTCGAGGGCTGGCACCACACCCCGCTGATCCCTCCTACCGACCCGTCTTCGTAGACAACGCCGGAGGCGTCGGGCGTCTGCTCCATCACCGCGTCGAACGGACCGCGCGCGGCGGGTCCGGTCATGGCACCTTTGAACGGCGCGACCTCTTTGCGCATCACCTCGACTGCGGCGCCGTCATGACCGTTCAGCGGATGGCGAACCTCGCCCGAATCCGTTGTGGTCACAGTTGCCTGTTGATCAGTCTGCATG
>CAZLEC010000900.1:0-1760 GCA_964558245.1 uncultured Burkholderiales bacterium
GCCCGCCGCCCGCGGCGAGCAGTGTGGTGCGCACGTACCGGTTCCCGTACCACGCGGCCTTGCCGTCGGCGATCACGACCCCGTGCACCATGCCGTCGCCGAGGAACCAGTGCGGCGACCACCCCGGCTTCGGATTGGAGCCGTTGCGAACGTAGAGGCCGTTCAGCTCGCGGGGCAGACTTCCGGCGACGCGCAGATCGGTCGCCTCGACTTCCCGGGTCACGGGCGCGAAGTCGCCGCGCAGCCACCATGGGGTGTTCGGATCGACGAGCGTCGTCGTGGGCGCGGTCCGCGGCGGAGCCGATCGGATCGCGGTGCTCGCGGAACGGCCGGTGCACGCGGCGAGCAGGCCGGCGCCGCCCAAACTTGCTCCTGTGAGCGCGCCGAGCCTGAGGAGCGCGCGCCGGTCGATGTACGCCCCCGGGTCTCCCACCAGCCCGAATGCTGGTCCAAATTCGTGTTACCGCGCCAAATTGCGTGGTCGGCGACCGATCACAAAGTCGCAAGGTCCGCGCGAGCAGCCGCGCGGTGCCGCTCGACTCGGACACTTCTCGGACTTTGCGCCCGGGTTCGCCTCAATACCGGGCGGTTAGCAACCGAGGGATAAGAGATGCCGAACGAGGCTGGGCTGCGATCCGGGAGCACGCGGGCTTACCCGTATGTCTTCGCGGGCCTCGGCGGAGCCTGGATCGCGGCTCACGTCACCGGGCTCCTGGGCTCGCTGTCCCAGTACACGTTCGTCCTGCTGGTGTTGGCGTCGATGGTCGCGACGGTGATCGGAGCGCGGGCATTCCGACCGAGCCACCGTTGGCCGTTCGTCGTGATCATGCTCGGCTTCGTGTTGTTCGTGGCCGGCGGAGCGGCACGCGAGAGCATGCACACCCTCGGCAACCTCACCGCATCGCGCTCCATCGTGCCCGACGCGCTCACGTTGCCCGGCTACGTGCTCCTCGGGCTCGGTCTGCTCGGGTTCGCACGCGCGCGTCGTGGCGCCGCCGACTTCGACTCGCTCTTGGACGCGATGCTGGTCGCGCTCGCCGCGCTCACGTTCATGTGGTCGTACCTCATCGCACCGACGCTGCAAGACCAACACGCGCCGTTCAAGGTCACGCTCGTGCTGGTCTGCTATCCCGCGATGTCGGTGTTCATGGTCGCGATCGTGATGCAGATCGTGACGGCCGGCGGCAGGGGCCGCCCGCTCGCCCAGCGGCTCCTGTTGTTCGCGCTGGCGATGATGGTGATCGGCGACGCGATCTACACGTTCGACGACGCGCGAATCTGGACCGTACCGGGGCGGCTGCTCGACCTTCCGTACGCACTCGCGTTTCTCGCCTTCGGAACCTGCGTGTTGCACCCGTCCATGCGCGAGCTGTGCGAGCCGGTGGCGAGCTCTGAACGCGCGCCGACGAAGGCGCGCCTCGCACTGGTGTCGGTCGCGCTCGGCTTGCCGGTCGTGGTCATCCTGGCGAAGCTGCCGAAGGACCGGAGCGACCGGATCGCGTTGGTGGTCATCTCGTTGCTGCTCACCTCGGCTGCGATCCTGCGCGTGTTCCGCTCGCTGCGGGCTCACGCCCGCTCGGAGGAGCGACTCACCGAGCAGGCAACGCACGACGCGCTCACGCGGCTGCCGAACCGCTTTCTGGTGTTCGAGCGGCTCACGCGCATGCTGACGAGCCGTCACGAGAGCGGACGTGATGTGTCGCTCCTGTTCATCGACGTCGACCGGTTCAAGCTCGTGAACGACAGCTACGGCCACTCGC
>CAZLEC010000901.1:0-1759 GCA_964558245.1 uncultured Burkholderiales bacterium
GAGGCGCGGTCACGCCCGCGATGTAGCTGACGACCGGCTTCGACATGCGCGCCTTGATGAACGCCGCGGCCTCTTCTTCGGCGGAGCCGCCGATCTCGCCGAACATGATCACGGCCTTCGTCTGCGGATCGGCTTCGAAGAGCTCGAGACAGTCGATGAAGCTGGTGCCCGGCACCGGGTCGCCACCGATGCCGACACAGGTGGTCACGCCGATCCCCAGGCCCGCGAGCTCGTTGAGGGCCTGATAGGTGAGCGTGCCGGAACGGCTCACGATCCCGACCGGCCCGCCGGCCTTGGCGACCTCCGCCGGGATGAACCCGATGTTGCACTCGCCCGGCGTCAGCAGTCCGGGGCAGTTCGGGCCGAGAATCCTCGACGCGGGGAAGTCACGCTTCACGCGGTTGTAGAAGCTCGCCTCGTCGTGCATCGGGATGCCCTCGGTCACCGCGACGATCAACGCGACACCGGCCTCGGCCGCCTCCAACACTGCGTCGGCCGCGGCCGGCGCGGGAACGATCACCATGCTCGCGGTCGCACCGGTCTCGGCGACGGCTTCCTTCACCGAGGCGAACACGGGGATCCCCTCGATGTCGGTGCCGGCCTTCTTCGGGCTCACGCCGCCCACGACCTTCGTGCCGTACGCCCGGTTGCGGAGCCCGTAGAAGCGGCCTTGACCGCCGGTGAGTCCTTGCACGATCACTTTCGTGTCGGCGTTCACCAAGATGCTCACGTCAGGCTCCCTTGGCCATCTGCACGGCGGTGCGTGCCGCTTCCACCATCGTCGGCTTGCTCACGAGCCGGTCCGACTCGTGCGACTTCAGGATCTCGCGCCCCTGCTCGGCGTTCGTGCCGTCGAGACGGATCACGATCGGCGACGAGATGTCGACCTGCTCGAGCGCCTGGACGATCCCGTTCGCGACTTCCTCGCCCTTCGTGATCCCACCGAAGATGTTGATGAAGATCGCCTTCACCGAAGGGTCGTTGTTGATGACCTCGAGCGCGTTCGCCATCACCTGGGCGCTCGCGCCCCCGCCGATGTCGAGGAAGTTCGCGGGCTTGCCGCCCACCTCGTGCACGATGTCGCAAGTCGCCATCGCGAGCCCGGCGCCGTTCGCGATCAACCCGACGTCGCCCTCCAAGCCGACGTATTGCAGTCCGCGCTCCGACGCTTCCCGCTCGCGCGGGTCGAGCTTTTCGAGGCCGGTGAAGTCGTCCCATTCGGGGTGGCGGAACCGTGCGTTGTCGTCGAGCGAGACCTTGGCGTCGAGCGCGTGCACGCGACCGTCGGGCGTGAGGATCAGCGGGTTGATCTCGACGAGGTCGGCGTCGGCGCCGACGAAGGCTTCGTAGAGCTTCAACAGGATGTCGACCGCACCGTCGGTGGCCGCGGGATTGAGCTTGGCGGCCTCGACCCAGACCCGGCAGTTCGCCGCGCTCAGGCCGTCGACCGGGTCGACTTCGACGCGAGCGAGCGCGTCGGGGCTCTCGACTGCGACCTGCTCGATCTCGACGCCGCCCTGCGCGCTCAACATGCCGAGGTACTTCTTGGCCGCGCGGTCGAGGGTGAACGACGCGTAGTACTCCTCGGCGATGTCGGAGGCGTGCTCGACCCAGATGCGCTTCACGACGTGGCCCTTGATGTCGAGGCCGAGAATGTTGCCCGCGTGCTCGCGAGCCTCGTCGATGTTGCTCGCGAGCTTCACTCCGCCGGCCTTGCCGCGGCCGCCGACCTGCACCTGGGCCTTCACCACCACCGGGT
>CAZLEC010000902.1:0-1756 GCA_964558245.1 uncultured Burkholderiales bacterium
TCTTCTCCGGAAGGGGTTCGCCGACCTGCACTCGCGGCGCGGTCTGGCGGACGTACACCGGGTGGAGCCGCGCCGCGGGCGCCGGTTCCGGGTCCGAGTCGGCTCGCCGCTTCGGCATGGTGACCGCGACGATCCACGTTGCGCCGCCGACCGCCGCGAGGATCACCGCCGAGAAGAGCACCCGGTGGGCGTACGCGTGCAATACCGCGGCGGTCACCGCGAGCGCGCCGGTGTGACTCGAGGCCAGCAGCTTCGGCGCGACCGCGAACAGGAGCACCGGCACGATCGCCATGAACGCGAGCCGCCGGCCCGCGCGGCGGAACGTCTTACGGTCGGGCGCCACCGCGAGCGCACCGCCGATCAGCAGGATCGCGACCGCGAGCGCGGTGTCGCCGACTTCACGGACGGTTCGCTCGGCGTTGCCGAAGTGGGGGAGGGTCGCGCTCCCGATGGGGACGCTCACCAGCTTGGTCTTGCGCACCTGGGGAGCGATCTTCGGGTAGACGCGGGCGACCGCGTCGTCGAGTGAGTTCGTCACCGCGCTCGGGTCGAGCGTCACCCGGCCGTGGCCGTTGGAGAGCATCGCCTCGTTGACGTTCGCGATCGCGTCTTCGAACGCACCGACGAATTTCGGGTCCTCGACCGCCCGGTCGATCGCCTTGGTCAGCTTGGCGTCGTCGACGCCCGGCCCGAGATTCGTCCGTAGCGCAGTGCGGATCTCCCGGGCGAGCATGTCGTGCACGGTCGGTGTCGAGAGCAGCGCGTGGGTCGCGCCGCGGGTGGCCGCCGGATCGAAGATGGTGCGTTCGGCGGTCCACGAGCTGTACGCCAGCGACGCCGCGATGAACCCGAACGTCATGAGCACGCGGGCGACGGTTCGGGCTGTCACAGCGGATGTTGTCGGCGTCGAGTCGGCCCGGCTGGAGGTCCACGTGTGTGACCTCCGCCTCCCGGGACGGCCCGGCGCGCTCAGCCCGCCTGGCGCGCCACCGCGGCGGCGGCCGACACCGCCCGGTCGGGGTCGAGGTACCGGCCCCGCACCCCTCCGGGGCCGACCGCCGGCGGCGGCCGGAGCTGGTCGTCGAGCTCGTACACGAGCACTTCACCGGTCGGCAGGTTGAGCTCGATCACGTCGGCCGGCGAGAGCCCGTCGAGATGCTTCACCAGGGCGCGTAGCGAGTTCCCGTGCGCGGCGACGAGCACCGTCGCGCCGGATCGGAGGTCGGGCACGATCGCGTCCTCCCACCACGGGAGCATCCGTTCGAGCACGTCCTTGAGGCACTCCGCGCGCGGGAGCACGTCGGCGGGGAGATTCGCGTAACGCCCGTCGATACCCGAGTTCGGGGCATCGATCGCGAGGTCTTCGGGAGGCACGTCGTAGGAGCGCCGCCAGATCTTCACCTGCTCCGGCGAGAACTCCTTCGCGGTCTCCGCCTTGTCCTTGCCCTGGAGCGCGCCGTAGTGCCGCTCGTTCAGGCGCCACGACCGGCGAACCGGGATCCACGACCGCTCGCACTCGAGCAGCGCGAGCTCGGCGGTGTGGATCGCACGGGTCTGCAGCGAGGTGTGCACGACGTCGGGCGCGATCCCCGCCGTCGCGAGATCCCGGCCGGCCCGGCGCGCCTGCGCGCAGCCCTCCTCGGTGAGGTCGACGTCGATCCAGCCCGTGAACCGCGGCGGGTCGACGTTCCACGCACTCTGGCCGTGGCGCAGCAACACGAGCGTGTAGGTCAAGATCGTTCCCTTCGGGCCACGG
>CAZLEC010000903.1:0-1746 GCA_964558245.1 uncultured Burkholderiales bacterium
TATCCCAGAACGCCGGCTGTGTGGCGATGTCACGATCAGGTGTCTCGAGGGCACCGTCGAGGTCGAATGCTGACGGATGCTGCCGGTTTCTCTGCCGACAAGCACCTCTGAGAGTGCGTGCGACAGACTGATGGCCGGCGAAGGGAGCGGCGTGGACGAGCGGCCGGTTACGAGCTATGCGACGGCACCGGATGGGGTGAGCATCTCGTATCAGGTGAACGGCGATGGGCCACCGGACCTCGTGTTCTCGCCCACGTCGGGCTTCCTCATCGACCTGTACTGGGATGAGCCGGGGTTCGTCCGCTTTGCGAGGCGTCTCGGTAAGTTCAGCCGTGCGGTGTGGTGGGAGGGCAGAGGCAATGGAGCCTCGGGCGGCAACATCTCAGACCGCGTAGTCGAAGAGATTGTTGATGGCGACCTGACCGCGGTTCTCGACGCGGCCCGATGCGAGCGCGTCGTACTCGTCGGCGACGGTCCGGACATCATCCGCTATGCGGTCACACATCCGGAGCGGGTTTCGGCGCTGGTTCTCATCAATACCTACGCCTACTACATGCGGGAACCCGGCTACCCGTGGGGGTTTCCCCCCGAAGTCGTCGCCCGGTTCACCGCGGCCGCGACACACGTGTGGGGCACAGGCGCAGCGTTGGAGGTCATTGCTCCCAGCAAAGTCGGCGACGAAGCGTTCCGTGCGTGGGCCTCACGGAACGAGCGGCTCGGCCACGGTGTCGATCACATCGCAGGGTCGTTGCACTCCGAGTTTCTTCGAGATACGCGTGCGTTGCTGCCGATCCTGACGGTTCCCACGCTCGTCGTGCATCGAGCCGGCGACCGCTTCATCCAAGTTGGGGCGGGTCGCTATCTAGCCGAGCACATTCCCGGCGCCATCTACGTGGAGTTACCGGGCGACGATCACTTGTTCTTCGTCGGTGACACCAACGGCCTGCTCGACGAGGTCGAGGAGTTCCTGACCGGCACCCGTCAAGCTCCCGAAGGTGATGTCGTCACCACCACGATCTTGTTCACCGACATCGTCTCCTCTACTGAGCAGTCTGCCCGCGTAGGACACCGAAACTGGACTGCGTTGACCGACGCCCACGACGCCATGGTGCGTGGCGTACTGGCGCGGTATCGGGGTCGGGAAGTCAAGACGATCGGTGACGGATTCCTCGCGACCTTCGATGCAACCACACGTGCAGCGCGCGCTGCGATCGAGATCGTCACGGCCGCGAAGGGCATGGGTTTGGAGGTGCGGGCCGGTGTTCATGTCGGCGAGGTAGAGGTCCGACCCGACGATGTCATCGGCCTCACCGTCAGCATCGCGAAACGGATCTGTGATCTCGCCGGTCCCAGCGAAGTATTCGTGTCCGAAGCCGTCAAACTTCATCTCGCCGGCTCAGGCATCGCACTGTCCGACCACGGACTGCGTGCCCTCAAGGGCGTGCCCGACGAATGGCGGCTGTTCGCGGTTGGCGGTTGACCGCCAGATCGCACCGCTCGCGGTGGCGAGTGAGTCAACCGGTGCCTCGCGAGACCCAACGGTGGAGATCTCGCCAGTCGACCTGTCCCATAACAACATCTCAGAACAACGACGCCGGGGTATCCCAGTACGCCAGGCTCTGCGCGCGTAGGCCACGTCGGAGTCGCGCGGCGGGGCGCAGCGGCTCGCGTTGTGAGGAGGCGCGACCCCCGTCCAGTTCCGCTTCGGCTGACCTGCGATGATTCACGGGACCCTTATGACTGACG
>CAZLEC010000904.1:0-1738 GCA_964558245.1 uncultured Burkholderiales bacterium
CCAAAGGATCGTTCAGCTCCGTGGTACAAGCTACCGACGCGGAAAGCCCACCAAAGACCGCCGACATCTCCGTCACGATCACCATCACCTAACACCCACCACCGCGCGGACTAACCAAACCGACAGCACCGCGCCACCACTGGTCGACACGCTCAACGGCACTGCGCGCCGGAAACCATCAGCCGTCCGTGGCAAGCCCACCCGGACCTGAGGCGACCTACCTCAGCGGTCGTGAAGCGCTATCCCAATAACACGTCGGACGAGCCCAGAACCGCGTCACCTATGTGCCGTTCGTTCCGGGGCAGGCAACAATCGCGAGCGCGGCACCCGGGTTCGAGCGGGGATGGGGTGCGCGAACGGCGATCAGGTCCGCGCGCGGACCCCGCTCACTACTTCGCCGGCACGACTCCGTGACGGCGCTTTGATGCGGTGTCGATGATTGTCCCGAGGTGGTCGGCTGCGTCGGCGTCCGCAGCTTCGATGAAATGTGCGTATATGCCGAGAGTCGTCCCCGCGTGAGCGTGCCCGAGACGGCCGCTCACTGTCTTCACGTCTTTGCCGCCCGACAGCAGCATCGTGGCCGCGAAGTGACGCAGATCGTGGAGGCGTATGCCCTTGAGGTCGAGGTCGTCGCGTAGTCGGCAGAACGCGAGTGTCACGTACCCCGGCCGCCATGGCGCGCGGCCGGCGGGATCGTTCGAGAACACGAAGTCGTCGGGGCGCAGGATCGTGCCCAGATCGGAGCCGAGTCCGAGGCGCGCCGCTCGATGCTCTCGCCTCCGCTCAACCGTTCCGGGGTCGAGGCGAATCCGGCGGGCCGCGTGCGTCTTGGTGTCCTTCTCGATCAGCTCGCCCGTCCCGTTCTCGACGATCGATCGTTCGATGAGCAACGCGCCCTTGTCGAGGTCGATGTGCTTCCATCGCAGCGCGCAGAGTTCTCCGCGTCGCGCGCCCGACGTTGCCGCGAGGCGAAGGAAGCAGCCGAGCGGACGGTGGTTCTGATCGGCCGACGCGATGAGCCCCGCGACGGCTGCCGGGTCGGGTGGCGAGATTTCGTGACGGGGCTCTCGCGGTGGTGACGCGTTCACCGCGGGATTGATCGTGAGCATGCCCCACTTCACCGATTGTGCGAGCGCGCGTCGCAAGATGGCGTGCACTCGTTTCACCGACGCCGGTGAGAGTGGTCCGCCCTTGGCGCTACCGCGTTTGCGGAGCTGCGCGTAGAACAGGTCGATGTCGACGGTTGTGAGCCGTCGAAGGGGCGTGCGACCGAAGCGCGGAATGAGATGCCGGTCAATGATCCGGCGATAGTTGTCGACGACGGTGGGGGACCAGTCGCCTTCGTTGTAGGTGAACCACTGCTCGAGTAACTCGCCGACCGTTGCACCTTTCGTCGACGCGTGCGCGCCGTCGCCAACTTCGGTGACGAATCGCGCGAGTTCAGTTTCCGCTTCGCGCCTCGTGCCGTGGACGGTCTTCTGCAGGTACGCCTTGCGACCCGTGAGCGCGTCGCGGCCGTTGAGCACGCGCAGTTCCCACGATCGTTGCCCGCGCTGTCGAAGCGACCCCTGCATCCGCGAGAGTCTCTCGCGAAGTGGATGGGCAATTGGCCGTTCCAGAGGGTCTGTGGAGCCCGCTCGAGTCCATAAGCCCTGGTCAGAAGCGCGCCCTCGGCAGGATTCGAACCTGCGGCACACGGTTTAGGAAACCGATGCTCTATCCCCTGAGCTACGAGGGC
>CAZLEC010000905.1:0-1732 GCA_964558245.1 uncultured Burkholderiales bacterium
GGCGCGGGCGTTGATCATGCGGTCGCCGATCTTCGGGTCCTTGGCCCAGAACGGCACCAGGCCCCAACGCACGACGTCGAGCACGCGCTCCCCGTGCCGCTCGGCGACGACCGGGACATCGGCGCGCGGCGCGACGTTGTAGCTGGGCTCCAGCGCCTGCGGCCGGATGTCGGTCACGTGGAACCGCTCGGCCAGTAGGGCCGGCGACGAGACGGTGACGTAGCGGCCGCACATCGAACCGAACGTACCCGCGCTCGGTAATCCATTGACCCGGTCCGGTCCGAGACGTAGGATAAGACCGAACGGTCGGTTTTTTCGATGGTGAGCGGTCGAAGGGTGCGGCACCGGGATGATGGTCACGAGGGGTACCAAGGGCACGAGGACCCGGCAGCGCATCGTCGAGCTGGCCGCCCCCGTGTTCAACCGCCAGGGCTACGTCGGCGCCTCGATGCGCGACCTGGTCGACGCCACCGGCCTCGAGAAGGGCGGCATCTACAACCACTTCGGCTCGAAGGAGCAGCTCGCGCTCGAGGCCTACGACTTCGCGATGAGCCGGGTCACCGATGGCCTCGCCCGCTCCCAGGACGGCGCCACCGACGCGATCGACCGCCTGCAGCGAATGATCCGGGCGTTCGCAACGTTCGCCCGCAAGCCCGCGATCGCCGGCGGTTGCCCGATCATGAACACCGCGATCGAGGCCGACGACACCCACCCCGAGCTGCGCGAGCGGGCGCAGACCTCGATGACCCTGTGGCACCGCCTCATCGGGCGGATCGTCAAGGACGGCGTCGCGGCCGGCACACTCGTGCCGGGCACCGATCCCTACGCGCTGGCCGCGCTCGTCACGGGATCGCTCGAAGGCGGGCTGATGCTCTCCCGGCTCTACGACGACCCGTCGTACATCGACCACGTGGTCGATCACCTGACTGCGCACGTCGACACACTGCGCGCGCGGCCCGAGGAGGCGAAATGACCGCACTCGACGCCCAGTCGCAAGAGGGAGTCCGCAGCCGGACGATCACGTGGACCGATCCCGCGCAATCGCGATTTCGCGGCCGCGGGTTGACCGGCTACGAACGATTGGTCGCCATCCAACGCGGCGAGATCGCGCCGCCGCCGGCCGCGACCCTGCTCGGCTTGCACCTCGACGAGGTCGAGCCCGGCCGCACGGTGTTCAGCATGCTCGCCGACGAGCTGCACGAGAACCCGATGGGCACCATGCACGGCGGCATCGTCGCGGTGCTCGTCGACACCGCGATGGGTTGCGCAGTGTCGTCACGACTGCCGGCCAACGCGGGCTTCACGACCCTCGAGCTCAAGACCAACTACGTGCGCGCGATCACGCAGGCGACCGGCCGGGTCTACGCCGAGGGAACCGTGTTGCACTCGGGTGGCCGCGTCGCCACCACCGAGGCACGCGTGTGTGACTCGAACGGCACGCTCTACGCGCACGCGACATCCACGTGCCTGATCCTGCGAGGTGCACGATGACCGAGAACTCGTCGACCATGCGAGTCGGGGACCGCTCGCTGACGGTGCGGGAGATCACCATTGCCGACGTCGAGCGGCTGCGGCGGATGTTCAACCGGCTCTCGCCCGACAGCGTCTACCGCCGGTTCTTCTCCCCCATCCAGGAGCCTTCCCGCACCGCGCTCCTCTGGCTCGCGAGCGTCGACCACGACAGCCGGGATGCGCTGGTCCTCCTCCTCCCCTCTTCAATGCTCCCTCCCGG
>CAZLEC010000906.1:0-1728 GCA_964558245.1 uncultured Burkholderiales bacterium
CCACCGGCATCGACGTCGGCCTGCGTAACCGCGTAGAGCGCGGTGCAGGTCTCGGTCGCGCCGGCCAGCAACGTTGACGCCGGACACAGGATCGTCGAGAGGCCGGGAAGCGAGTCGGTCAGCGCGACTGACACGAGCGGAACGTTCCCGGTGTTGCTGACCAGGTAACTCGCCGTCAGCGGCGTGCCTGCCACTGCAAAGGTCGGCGGGTTGGACGACGCGCCGACCGAGATCTTCGGTTCGGCGACGAACAACGAGAACGCCTGCGTCGCTCCGGGCGGGCCAGTGATGTTGGTCGCGTTGAACATGATCGGGTAGGTGCCGCCCGAGCCGGCGAGCGGCGTACCGGAGATCGTGCCCGTGCCGGCGACCGCACCCGGCGTGTAGGTGAGGCCGGCCGGCAGTGCTCCGGTCTCGGTCAGGGTCACCGGCGGCGCGCCGCTGGTCGTCACCGCGAACGCGAACGCCGAGCCGACCTCAGCCGTGGCGGTTGCCGCGCTCGTGATTGCCGGCGGCGCGGCGCTGATCGTGATGCTCTGACCGGGCGCGAGCATCTCCCATGCCGAGCGACTTCCGGCATATTGCATGCCGAAGGGTTGGCCGGCGAGCGAGTAACCGAGCGGCGCCGTGACGGGCACGTCAACCGAGAGGGCGCCGGTGTTGGTGATGGTGATGGTTCCGTCAGTCTGGGACGCCGTGATCGTGTTGGCGGAGCTTGCGGTGCCGGGCGCCTGGGTGGCGGCCCAGGTGCTCTGGTCGCCGAGGATGGTGGCGATGGCGCCCATCGTTGGCTGCTGATACGGCGCGGTCGCGTTGTAATAGGTGTGGTATTTCGCCAACAGCGGGTTGAGCACTGAGTACAACAGTCCGTCACCGACCGCGGTCGACGTGTTCGGCGGCGTCGCCGGAATTATCGCCGGCGGCGCGCCCATGATGTTCGTCTGGTGCACGTAGGTCGGTCGCGGGTCGTTGCTGACGATGTTCGTGAACATCCCCGCGACGACCTGATCGACAATCTGTTGGAACGTGAATGGCGTTGTCGAGCAGGTCGTGGTGGGGGAGTTCGAGCAATGTCCACCGTGTGCGACGTCGACGTACATGGTGTTGTACTCGTCGACGGCCTGCGCCTCCGTAGAGGTGTTGTAGAAGATGTTCGTCGGGTGCCGAGGTACGGCCTGGGCGGTCCCGACCTTGAACGGCGTGCCTGCGGGGTAGGCGGTACCGGTGTAGTTCAGGCCGAACCCGAACTGGTTGTCAGCCGGGTTGGGATACGGCTTCGACGCGTCGGCCCCCACCGCGGTGATCCCGGCCGCCTGCAACGCGGGCGTGAAGTACGGGTTCTGCTCCCACGGCAGCGTCAACGCGGTCTCGGTCGTGGGGGGCGTCCAGCCCGGCGGCTCGGCAGTGCCGGCGGCACCGGTGTCGGTCAGGCTGAGGTCGAGCATGCCGCCGCCGGTGGTGTCGGTGGTGGAGGCCGGGTTACCGGCGCTGGCGTCGGGCAGGGTCGCCGAGTTCGGGGTCGCAAGACTGCCGACGAGTGCCCAGTTGTTCGAGCCGGCCACCTCGCGGTACACGAGATACTTCGCGGCGTGGCACTCGGCCTGGAACGAGAGGGTGACGCTCTGGCCCGCAGTCAGCGCGATCGGAGACGACACCGACGCCGACGACTGATCGATGTCGGGCGAGTCGGCGCCGTTGAACTGGTCGCTGAGCGCGTACTGGTAGCTC
>CAZLEC010000907.1:0-1726 GCA_964558245.1 uncultured Burkholderiales bacterium
AGAAGTGTGCTCGGGTCGCCGGAAGGCGGCGGGCGGTCCGACCAGCCGACGACCCGAGCCAACCACACCGGCGCAGGGCGCCGCGGGCCGGTGTGGCAGAGGTAGAGGACAGTCTTGCCGGAATCACGGCGCTGTCAAGTTGGAACGTTCAGGTGCCTCACCCGTGCAATCCGCGCGCGTTTTCCGACGGAATCAGCACGTTCGGATTGAGCAATTGGTTCGGATCGAGCGCGTGCTTGATCGCACGGTACGTGTCGATCTCGGTTTGCGTGCGCACGAGTGACAGCCATGCGCGCTTCGCGGTGCCGATTCCGTGCTCGGCGCTGATCGAGCCGTGGCGACGCGCGACGAGTTGCAGCACCACGTCTGTAACGCGATCGTCATCAGGAGCAACACCGGTCACGTTGACGTGGACGTTGCCGTCCGCGGCGTGACCGAAGAGCCAGGTCAGCGCGCCGGGAACCGCGGCGGTCACGCGTTCGCGCACTTCGCGCACGAATGCGGACAGCTCAGCGGCGGGGAGTGTGACGTCGAGCTTGTGGGGCGCGCCGAGCAGGTTGATGGCCTCGGTGTGACCTTCGCGGTAGCGCCACAGTTGGCGCGCGGCGCGGGTGTCGGCCGCGACCGCAACGTCGGAAACGCCGCGAAGCGCCGCGATCGCGTCCGAGAGCTCGGCGGTGGGATCGGTCCGCGCCGCGGCCTCGACCAGCACGAACGCGACGTGGCGGCCGGCGAACGGCCGCGCCAGGCCGAGTCGGTCGCAGACGAGGTCGAGCCCGTCCTGGAAGAACAGCTCGACCGCTCGCAAGGTGTCGAGCCCCCGCCGGAGCTCGGCCACCGATGCGAGTGCGGCGTCGACGTCGTCGAAGGCGACCAGGGCGACGATCACGTGGGTCGGCCGGGCGACGAGCCGGAGCCGGGCGGCGGTGATGACGGCGAGCGTGCCTTCGCTCCCGCAGAGCAGGCCGGAGAGGTCGTAGCCGGTGTTGTCCTTCTCGAGCCCATCCAGGCGGCGCAGTACGCGACCGTCGGCGAGCACGGCCTCGACGCCGATCACCTGGCGGCGGGTCGAGCCGTAGCGCAACACGTGCACGCCGCCGGCGTTGGTCGCGACCGTGCCGCCCACGGTCGCGGTGTCGCGGGCCGCGAGGTCGACGCCGTAGTCCCAACCGGCCGCACGCGCGTGTTCGTGCAGGCGGGCGATGGTCACCCCGGCCTGGGCGGTGACCTGCCCGGCGAGCGCGTCGACGGGATCGAGCCGGTCGAGCCGCCGCAGGTCGAGCACGACCTCGCCGTGCAACGGCACCGAGCCGCCGACGAGACCGGTGTTGCCGCCTTGGGGCACCACCGGCACGCGGGCGTCGGCACACGAACGGAGCACGGCGGCGACCTCGTCGACCGAGCCGGGGCGAACGACCGCGGGCGTCGACCCGACGTAGCGACCGGTCCAGTCCTGCACCTGACCGGCCACGACGTCGGGGTCGGTGAGCACGTGCGCGTCGCCGACCGCGGTGCGCAACGCTCCGATCAGTGCTTGCCGTGTAGGCACCCGTCGAGCGTACGGCGGTGCCAAGATCAAGGTCGTGCCCATACCTTCGGCGTCGCTGCGCGGCCAGCTCCTCGTCGCGACCCCGCCGCTCGCCGACCCGAACTTCGACGGCAGCGTCGTGCTGCTCCTCGAGCACGGCGAAGACGGCGCGCTCGGCATCATCATCAACCGGCCGAC
>CAZLEC010000908.1:0-1721 GCA_964558245.1 uncultured Burkholderiales bacterium
GGACCGAAAACGCGACGAGGCGAATCGAAATTGGTTAGCAATTCGGGCCCTGAGAGCCCGCCGAAGCGTCCCCGCCGGTGACCTCAGCGGAATGATCACCCCGCTGACCAGGCAAGTCGTCAGCGCGCTCGGAGGGAGTCGAACCCCCAACCTTCTGGTCCGTAGGAGACTCACCGACGCCCGAGACGGGTTGCCTCGTGCTCCGCAATGCTCCTGAGCAGCAACGTTACCGCGGCGCTGTCTGCTTCGTGGATCCGAATCCGGCGCGTTGGGCGCAGTTTGTTAGCACGGTCGTGAGCAGAGAATGTGGTCAGCCTCATATGTGGTAGAGTGCATGTATGGAAGTTCGGTACCACCCGTTCTTCGAGCAGTGGCTCGCAGAGCTGGCTGAGGCCGACGAGGAAGTGTTCGGCGAGGTGATGGCTCTGCTCACTGCACTCGAACAGCACGGCCGCGACCTCGAAGACGAGGCCCGCGATGAATCGCATCCGATCGTGACCGCTCGCTACGACCTGCACGCACTCCGGCGCACACCACCGACGCAGAGCACGCCGTACGCGGATGCGCCGCCCGTCCTGCGAATCATCTACGGCTACTGCCGGAGCGACACCGGCGGCGGGATTGCCGTCGCGCTCGTTGGTGGCGACAAGACGGCTCTCGGAAACCACTGGTATCCGCCGCACATCGCCGAGGCACAGAGCCGACTCGACCAGTACTGCCGTCAGTATCCCGAACTGACACCGATTGTGAAGCGAGGTAATCGATGACCAAGCGCTCCGTCCCAACCGATAACGCGAAGGCAGCGAGCACGAAGCTCGAGACCGATGACTGGAAGCGTGCCGAGGGTGCGCACGACCGGTTCAAGGAACTGCTCGAGATCAAGCCGCGCGCCAAAGCGCGCTACGACGCGGTGCTGGGCGAGATCAACGCGCGCCAGGCGACACTCCGCCGGCTTCGGGAAGCACGCGCGCTCACGCAGTCGACCGTCGCCGAGCTGCTGGAGATGGATCAGTCGGAGGTCTCGCGTCTCGAATACCGCAGCGACATGTTGCTCTCGACGCTCAAGCGTTTCGTGCAAGCGACCGGCGGCGAACTGCATCTCGTCGTGCGATACCCCGACGGAGCCCCCGTCGAGCTCCTCGTCCCAGACGAGTAGCCGTGTCGACAAATGGCTGGCGTCCAGAGCCGGCCTCAAAGGTTGAGTGCCGGAAACCAGATGCCGAGGGCGGCAGGGTTGCCGAGATCTGACAGCAGCGCGGAGTCGAGAGTGCTGACGTCGACATCGAGAACGGCATCCCGAATGGGTGGCATCGGCCGATCCGAGAACAGGCCGTCACGAGCGCGCTTCAGGCAATCGTCTGCGTCGAGTCCCGTCACTCCGCAGCCATGCCGCAGCGCGGCCGACAGCATCGCGTCGCCCCCCAGGAGGACTGCGAACACACCAGCCCGAGGCAAGCCGCGCTCGAACCTCATCCACATGCGTCGAGGTGAGCCCGGAGCGTCTCCGTTCGGTGCACTTCGCAAGCGTCGAATATACGACTTGGCGAGCAGAGCGGCGACGCCCTACCTGCTTCGATCTGGCGCCTCCCTGTCGGCGGAAACGATCGGTTGACGCAGCCCTGGCAAACTTCCCGTTGTCGTACCTCGCGGTGTTCGCATAACAGCGCCAGAGCGGGCAATCTGTCGCGGTGAGCACCGACGCCGTTCGTGAGTACTACGCC
>CAZLEC010000909.1:0-1719 GCA_964558245.1 uncultured Burkholderiales bacterium
GGGGACGGCTACGACGCGCCAGGGCGACCCCGACTCCCAGGGCTTCACGCGTGCACCGCCACGACCGGCCAGCCCGGCGGCGGAGTGCCGACCGGCCCGGCGCCCGCGCGCGCGAGGCGGCGACCCAGCTCGCGTTGATCCACGACACGCGCGGAGATGGGGCGGCCCGCTTCACAGGTGCAGCACCACACCGCGCCGCCCGCTGCGAGCGTCGCCCGCCCGAGGCCGGCCGCGCGGCTCGCGATCAACTCCGCCTCGTCGGCCGTGCCGTCGAGGTCGACGACCAGGGCCACGCCGACGACGACGGGCGGCTCGTGCTCGCGCACCACGAGCGTCCCCCGCCGCGCGCTCGTGGGCCAGTGCACCAGCCGTGCCGAGTCGCCGGGGAGATACGGCCGGACCGCACGCACCGAGTCGCCCGGGCCCGTGTTCGGCGCCGCCGACAACGAGCCGTCGAGCGGCAGCTCGTGTAGGCGCGGCGCGTTCGCGCTCGAGAACGCCTCGGTCGTCACCGGGCGGGGTGCGACCGAGAGCTCGGTTCGCAGCGCGACACGGAGCGTACGGACACGGACGAACACTCCGAGCGGGGCCGACGTGCGCAGCTCGATCCGGATGGTCGAAAAGACGCCGCGACGCGCGGCGACACGAGTGATCACGCCGTCGGCGGGTGATGCGGTCACCCACCAGGGGCCGACGGGATCGAGCAGCCGCAGCTCGACGCGCGCGACGCGACCGTGCAGCCGCACGTGCACGTCGTGATGCTCCCCGACTGTCGCGTCGGCGGGCGCCCACGCCTCGACCGTCACACCCGAGAGCATCACGATCGGCCAGATGATGCCCAGCACGAACAACGCGAACGCAAACACGCCGACGGCGACGACGCTCTGCTCGCCCGACGCGGCGCCCGCCGCGATGCCGTAGGCGCCGAGCGTGAACAACACGATCGACGTGAGCGTGAGCTCGCCGGGCCCGCTCACGGCACGCTCACTTCAACAGCCGGCTCAAGGACGGGGCGACTCGACCGCGCCGACGATCTCGCCGACCGCCAGCCAGCCCCCGTGCACGTCGACGCCGTTGACCAACACGATGCGGTGCGCCAACGCGGCGGGCGCGACCTGCTTCACGTCGTCGGGTGAGACGAAGTCGCGACCCATGACCGTCGCGTGCGCCTGCGCCGCGCGCAGCAGACCGAGACTCGCGCGCGGCGACGCGCCGAGCACGATCCCGGGATGGTTTCGCGTCGCGTCGGCCACGTCGAGCACGTAGTCGCGAACTGTGTGCGCACAGTGCACACCGCGTACCGCGACGATCGTCGCCGCGAGCTCGGCCGGAACCGTGACCGGCGTGAGCGCGTCGAGCGCGTCGATCCCACCTTCGCCGTCGAGTATCTCTCGCTCCGCGACGCGGCCCGGCAGGCCGAGCGTGCACACGAGCGCGAAGCGGTCGAGCTGGCTCTCGGGCAGCGGGAAGGTGCCGGCGCTCCCGAACGGATTCTGGGTGGCGACGACGAAGAACGGATCGGGAAGCTGGTGGGTCGCGCCGTCGACGGTGACCTGGCGCTCCTCCATCGGCTCGAGGAGCGCGGCCTGGGTGCGCGGCGACGTGCGGTTCACCTCGTCGACGAGCAAGACGTTGGCGAACACGGGGCCCGGACGGAAGTCCCACACGCCGCTCACCGGGCCGTACACCGACGTGCCGGTCACGTCGGCCGGCAGAAGG
>CAZLEC010000910.1:0-1716 GCA_964558245.1 uncultured Burkholderiales bacterium
CCCGAAAGAATGGCCTGCTCCATCGAAGTCAACGACGGATCCTCCTCGGTGACCCAGGTACCAGGCGCCCAGGTGAAGCTCGAACGAACATGCACTTTCACGTGGTGGTTGCGTGCGAACTCGACCGACCGCAACGCCAGCACCCGCCCACCGGTCGCGGCCATCTCGAGCATCTCGTCGAACGAGACCCGGGCCAGCTTGCGCGCCTTGGGCACGATGCGCGGGTCGGCGGAGTACACGCCCTCCACGTCGGTGTAGATCTCGCACACCTCGGCGCCGAGCGCGGCGGCCAGCGCGACCGCGGTGAGGTCGGAGGCGCCCCGGCCCAGCGTCGTGATCTCGCGCTCGGTCGACACGCCCTGGAACCCGGCGACGATCGCCACCTTGCCCGCGGCCAACGCCTCGCGGATGCGGTCGCCCCTGACCTCCATGATCTTGGCCCGGTTGTGCGCGGTGTCGGTGACGATCCCGGCCTGCGAGCCGGTGAACGACATGGCCGGGACTCCCAGGTCTTCCACAGCCATGCTCACGAGGGCCATCGAGATGCGCTCGCCCGCGGTGAGCAGCATGTCGAGCTCACGACCGTCGGGGCGCTCCGCGACGTCGAACGCGAGGCGCAGCAGATCGTCGGTCGACTTCCCCATCGCCGAAACCACGACCACCACGTCGTCGCCCGAGCGGCGGGTACGGGCCACGTGGTCGGCCACGGCCCGGATGCGTTCGGGGTCGGCCACCGAGGTGCCACCGAATTTCTGCACGACAAGCACGGCAATCAAGGGTAGCGGCGGCCCCCGCGCCCGCTCGATTGATTCCCGCTCGTCGTGGCTGCGGCGGATCTGCGCCCGGGAGATACATTCTCCGCCTATGCCTCCCGCCGACAAACGAGCCCGGAAGAAGGAAAACGCCCGAGCCGCGCGCGAGCAGCGGGAGGCGGCGCTCAAGCGCAAGAAGCGATTGCGCTCGTCGATCACGGTCGGCATCGTCGCGGCCCTCTTCATCGGCGCGATCGTGCTGATCAGCGCCACCGGCGGGAAGTCGAAGAAGTCGTCCGCCACGACCCCGTCAACCACGGCGAAGGGCGCGACTACCACCACCGCGCCCGGCAGCTCCACCACGACCTCCAAAGGTGGAGCGGTCCCGACCGGCTGCGTCAGCACCGTGCCCCCGAAGACCACGAAGCCCACCTACAAGGCGGCGCCCGCGCTCACGATCGACACGTCGAAGACGTATGTCGCACACATGTCGACGACCTGCGGCACCTTCGACATCACGCTCGACGCCAAGGTCGCGCCGGAGACGGTCAACAGCTTCGTGTTCCTCGCAAAGAACCACTTCTACGACGGGCTGTCGTTCCACCGGCTCGTCAAGGACTTCGTGATCCAGGGCGGCGACCCGAAGGGTGACGGCACCGGGGGCCCGGGCTACGCACTGCCGACCGAGCCGCCCCTCAAGGGCTACACGCAGGGGTCGGTGGCGATGGCGAACTCCGGACCGGGCACGACGGGCTCGCAGTTCTTCGTCACCGTCAGCGACAACGGGGCCAAGAGTCTCGGCGGGCCTCCGTACCTGTACTCCGACCTCGGGAACGTCACCAAGGGATTCGACGTCATCCAGAAGCTGATGACGTTCGCACCCGCGGCCGACGGGCCGCCGACGCGCCCGCTCTACATCTTCAAGGTGACGGTCACCGAGTCGTGACGCCCTCGTGGAGCTCCG
>CAZLEC010000911.1:0-1716 GCA_964558245.1 uncultured Burkholderiales bacterium
CGGCGCCGAAGCCCGTGCGCTCGACGCGCTTCAGCCAGTCGCTCGGGATGATCTGATCGGTGTCGACGTCGGACCGCACCAGCGGAACGGCTCGACCGGTGATAACGCGAACGGCGTCCATGTTTACTCGCTCGCTCTCTGCGGGCCGATCGTGCGTACCCGCGTCGGAAGAGTTGCGTTCTCTGCGTGTTTCACTGCGGCCCGCAGGCGTTCGCTTGCTGGCGAGCTCGCTCCGCTCGCCGCGTCGGGCGCGCATCGAGAAACCTGGTTCATCATCAGTCCAAGTCTTGCGGGGTTGCGAAGTGACCCGCGATCGCGGTGGCGGCGGCGACTGCGGGCGAAACGAGATGCGTGCGGCCGCCCTTGCCCTGGCGGCCCTCGAAGTTACGGTTCGACGTGGACGCGCAGCGCTCGCCCGGTGCGAGCTTGTCGGGGTTCATCGCGAGGCACATCGAACAGCCCGGCTCGCGCCAGTCGAATCCCGCGGCGACGAACACGCGGTCGAGCCCTTCGGCTTCGGCCTGGTGCTTCACGGCCACCGATCCGGGCACGACGAGCGTGCGCACTCCCTGCTTCACGTGGTGGCCCTCGGCCACCGCGGCCGCGGCGCGGAGGTCCTCGATGCGGGCGTTGGTGCACGATCCGATGAACACCGTGTCGACCTCGATGTCGCGCATCTTTGTGTTCGCCTTGAGTCCCATGTAGGCCAGCGCCCGCTTGGCGGATTCGCGCGCGGCTTCGTCGACGAGCGCGTCGGGGTCGGGCACGGTGTCGTCGATGGTCACGGTCTGGCTCGGGTTCGTGCCCCACGAGACCTGGGGCCGCAACGACGCGGCATCGATCACGACTTCCTTGTCGAAGGTCGCGCCCGCGTCGGTGGGCAACGCGCGCCAGTCGTCGAGCGCGTGTTCCCACGCCGCGCCGGTTGGAGCTGCGGGCCGGCCTTCCAGGTACGCGAAGGTCGTGTCGTCGGGTGCGATCAAACCGGCGCGCGCGCCCGCTTCGATCGACATGTTGCAGACGGTCATCCGCCCTTCCATCGACAGCGCGCGGATCGCATCGCCGCGGTACTCGAGCACCGAGCCGATGCCGCCGCCGGTGCCGATGCGGGCGATGATCGCGAGCACGATGTCCTTGGCGGTCACGCCGAGGGGCAGTGCGCCGTCGACGGTGATCGCCATCGTTCCGGGCCGGGTCTGCGGCAGCGTCTGCGTGGCGAGCACGTGCTCGACCTCGCTCGTGCCGATGCCGAACGCGAGCGCACCGAACGCGCCGTGCGTTGACGTGTGGCTGTCTCCGCACACGATCGTCATGCCGGGCTGGGTGAGTCCTTGCTCCGGGCCGATGATGTGCACGATTCCCTGGCCGGGATCGCCCATCGCGTAACAACGGATGCCGAACTCGGCGCAGTTCCGCGCGAGCACCTCGATCTGCTTCGCCGAGATCGGGTCGGCGAGGGGACGGTCGAGGCCCGCGGTCGGGACGTTGTGATCCATCGTCGCGACGGTCAGGTCGGGCCGGCGCACACCGCGGCCGGCGAGCCGGAGCCCCTCGAACGCCTGCGGCGAGGTGACCTCGTGCACGAGGTGCAGGTCGATGTAGAGGAGGTCGGGCTCGTCCGCGGCGGCGTGCACCACGTGCCGGTCCCACACCTTCTGCGACAGGGTTCGGGGATTCGCAGGCATCGTTGCTCCTGTCTCACTGGATGAGACGGTA
>CAZLEC010000912.1:0-1715 GCA_964558245.1 uncultured Burkholderiales bacterium
AGCACCACCTGCATGAGCACGTTCTCGAACCAGATCCCGGCGCCGCACAACGCCGCGGTCTCGTGGCGGCTGTAGGCGACGCGCTCGATCTCGTCCATCGCCTCCCAGATGGGTGTGCCGTAGAGCGGGAGCAACTCCGGCGGGAGGTGGTAGGCGGAGTCGTCGATCGGGAGCGACCAGTCGATCTCGCGGAACGGATCGAGGGTCGTGCGTTCCGACGCAGCAACGAGTTGCCGGGATCGGGCCGCGGTGCGGGGCATGCGGGGGAGGAGCGGGAGGGTGGCGGTGGGCGTGGCGGTGGGGCTCATGCGGTCATGAGAACACTTGCAGTTTTTACTGTCAAGATATTCTGACAGTTGTTACTGTAAACGTCACCGTTCGTGTGCTTGACTGCGCCGGTGGCAACTGACGAGGGCCCCGAGGGCGGGCCCGATGCGCCGGACGCCCCGGCCGCCGGGGAGCCGACGTTCACGTTGACCCAGCTCGCCGAGCGCAGCGGGCTGCCGGCCCGGACGATCCGTTGGTACCAGTCGGAGGGGCTGCTCCCGAAACCGGCCAAGAAGGGTCGGGACGCGGTGTACCGAGCCGAGCATCTCGAGCGGCTCGCCCTGATCGCCGAGCTGCGCGACCGCGGCCTCACGCTCGTCGCGATCCGAGACCTCGTGAAGCAGGAGCGCCCCTCGCGCACGGTCGCCCAGTGGCTCGGAATCGACGCGACGCTCACGGCGCCCTGGTCGGACGACCGTCCTCGCGTCGTCGACCGCGACGAGCTCACCGCGCTGATCCACGGCCGCCGGCCCGGCCTGCTGGCCGAGCTCCAGGACGCCGGCTACGTCAAGCCGGCCGACGCCGGCACCTGGCTCGTTCCCAGCCCCACCCTGCTCGACCTCGCGTTGCAGCTCCAGGACGCCGGCATCGACCTCGAGCTGTCCGGTCAGCTCCGCGACCTCCTGCGCCGCCGGCTCGCCAAAGTGGTCGACGACGCGATCAAGCTCTTCGTCGAGCACACGGGCGCCGGCTTCGCCGGGAACGCCACGCCCGAGGAGCTCGCCACTGCGGTCGGGGCGCTGCGGCCGATCGCCCGCGAGACCACGGGCCTCATCCTCGCTCAGGAAGTGGAGCGGGCGCTCCGCCAGCTCGTGGACGCCGGGCCCGCCGCGATCGAGCGCGCGATCAAGCGGCCGTAGCCCCACGAGGGTCCAAACGCTTCATGTGATGAAGCGGTTCGCGACGCGCGGCGGGTCAGTTGACCTCGGGGTCGGTCGGGTAGTGGGCGAACATCGCGACGCGACCCCGCTGGCGGCGGAGCACGTCGCGCCACAGGTGCTCCGGCGTGCGGGAGAACGGATCGGTTCGCAGGAGCGGCACCACGAACCAGGCCTCCTGGGCGATCTCGTCCTCGAGCTGGCCGGCCGCCCAGCCGGCGTAGCCGACGAAGATCCGCAGGTCGTCGAGCGGGAACTCCAGATCGCCCGGATCGCCCCCGACGTCGACGGTCCCCACCTCGCCCAGTACCTGCACCCAGCCGAACTCGTTCTCGCTCCCGCCGCGCGCGAGTGCGATCACGGCCTCGGGCGCGACCGGTCCGCCGCTGAACACGACCGCGGGCGCCGACGCGTGCGCGTGCCACTCGGGCAGGACCGACTCGAGCGTCGCGTCCGTCGGCCGGTTGATGATGATGCCGAGCGCGCCGTCTTCGCCGTGCTCGAGGAGCA
>CAZLEC010000913.1:0-1715 GCA_964558245.1 uncultured Burkholderiales bacterium
CGGCCGAGCATGATGAAGCGCCACCCGTCGTCGTGGCTCATGCTCGCGTCGGCCAGACCGGCGCCGATGGCGGCGCGGTCGCGTACCCAGCCGAGGAGGTTGTGGCGGGCGAAGGCCGACCCGCCGCGCCGCGCCGCGAGCGTCGCGTGCGTGGTGTTGATGCTCTCCCACATCTCCGAGGAGATCGCCTCGCGCGCGCCGCGGGCGTTGACCCACGCGGCTTCGAGCGAGTGCGCGATCGAACCGGGGTAGCGCGGATCGTCGACCACGAACGCGATGAGCGCCTCGACCTCGGTTCCGACGACCTCGGCCGCGTCACCGGCGCCGAGCGCGTCGAGCAACCGCACGCACGCCGACTGCTCCTCGCCCCGGCGATCCTCGAGCACGCTGTGGGAGTACACGTCGAGCACGCGCGCGGTCCCCTCGGCGCGCTCGGTGTAGCGGCCGATCCAGTACAACGACTCCGCGATGCGCGACAGCACGGCTACTGCTGCTGCTGTTGGGCGGCCTGCTGGCCGACCGGTGGACCGGGATCGGGAGGCTGGCGGGTGAGCAGCGGCGGCGCGGCCGCATCCGCGGCGCGGTGCTCGTGGGGGGCGTCGTCGATCACCCCGGCGAGCACCCACGTGTCCTTCGAGCCGCCGCCCTGACTCGAGTTCACCACGAGGCTGCCCTCGGGTAGCGCAACGCGCGTGAGCCCGCCGGGCACCACCCACACCTTCTCGCCGTCGTGCAGCGCGAACGGCCGCAGATCGAGGTGGCGAGCACCCATCGCGCCGTCGACATAGGTCGGCGCGGTCGAGAGCGCCACGGGGGTCTGCGCGATCCACGCGCGGGGATCGGCGCGCACCGCGACCGACAGCGCGAACAGCTCGGCCTCTCGGGCGTGCGGGCCGATCACGAGACCGTGGCCACCGGATCCGTCGACGGGCTTCCACACCAGCTCGTCGACGCGGTCGAGCGCCCACTCCCGCACATCGGGAACGTCGAGGTCGTAGGTCTCGACGTTGTCGAGCACCGGCTTCTCGCCGAGGTAGTAGTCGATCATCGCGGGCACGTACGGATAGATCGCCTTGTCGTCGGCAACACCGTTGCCCACGAAGTTCGCGATCGCGACGTTGCCGGGCGCGCGCAGCGTTCACCAGACCCGCACAGCAGAGCATCGAGGCCGCGAGGAAGTGCAGCGGGTCGAGGAACTCGTCGTCGACGCGGCGGTACACGACGTGCACGGGCTCCTCGCCGGCCGTCGTTCGCATGAACACATGGTTGTCGCGACACACGAGGTCGCGGCCTTCCACGAGCTCGACTCCCATCTGGCCCGCGAGGAACGAATGCTCGAAGTAGGCGGCGTTGTGCACACCCGGAGTGAGCACCACGACCGTCGGATCGCTCACACCGGTGGGCGCGGTCGCCCGCAGAACCTCCAACAACCGCGCCGGGTAGTCGGCAACCGGGCGCACCCGGTGCGAGGCGAAGAGCTCGGGGAACACGTGCGTCATCGCCCGCCGGTTCTCCACCACATAGGAGATCCCCGAGGGCGTGCGCACGTTGTCTTCGAGCACACGCAGCCGGCCCTCACCGTCACGAACGAGATCGATGCCGGCTACGTGTACCCGTACGTCACCCGCGGGCTCCACTCCCGCGACTGCTCGGTGGAAGTGCTTCGACGTCACGACGAGGCGGCGGGGCACGACCCGGTCGCGCATGATCTCGCC
>CAZLEC010000914.1:0-1708 GCA_964558245.1 uncultured Burkholderiales bacterium
GATCATCGCCATGCCCTGGCCGCCGCCGACGCACATCGTCTCGAGGCCGTAGCGCGTGCCGTCGGTCTGGAGCCCGTTGATGAGCGTCGTCATGATACGGGCGCCGGTCATGCCGAACGGGTGGCCGAGCGCAATGGCGCCGCCGCGCACGTTGAGCTTCTCGAACGGGATGCCGAGGTGCTTCGCGCTCGGGATCGCCTGCGCCGCGAACGCCTCGTTGATCTCGGCGAGGTCGATGTCGTCGATGGTGAGACCGGCGCGCTTCAGCGCCTGGCGGCTCGCCTCGATCGGACCGAGGCCCATGATCTCCGGGTCGAGCGCGCTGACACCGCTCGCGACGATGCGCGCGAGCGGCGTGATGCCCAGCTCGCTCGCCTTGGTGTCACTCATCACGACGACCGCGGCCGCGCCGTCGTTGAGGGGGCACGCGTTGCCGGCGGTGACTTCCCCATCGGGACGGAACACCGGCTTGAGCGTCGCGAGCTTCTCCACCGTGGTGCCGGCGCGGGGACCGTCGTCCTTGCTCACCACGGTGCCGTCGGGTGTGGTGACCGGTGTGATCTCCCGCTCGAAGAAGCCGTTCCCCTGCGCGGCGACCGCGCGGTCCTGCGACTGCACCGCGAACTCGTCCATCTCCTGGCGGGTGACGCCTTCGATCTCACGCACGTTCTCGGCGGTCTGACCCATCGCGATGTACACGTCGGGGAGGCCCGACGGCGGCGTCCACGTGGGCTGACCACCCTCGCCGCGCGCCTTGGTGCGGTCGTGCGCCTCGCCGAACTTCCCGTTCGGCGGACCGGTGTCGGCCGCGCCGTACTGGAAGCGGCTCACGGTCTCGACGCCTCCCGAGATGAACACGTCGCCCTCGCCGGCCTTGATCGCGTGCGCGGCCATCCGGATGGTCTGCAGCGACGACGAGCAGTACCGGTTGACGGTCACGCCGGGTGCGTCGATCCCCGCGAGGATGCCGGCGACGCGCGCGACGTTCGTTCCCGCCTCACCGGCCGGCTGCCCGCAACCCCAGATGACGTCCTCGACGAGCGCCGGGTCGAGACCCGGAACCTTGGCGAGCACGGCGCTGATGATGAGCGCCGACAGGTCGTCGGGCCGGCAGTCGACGAGCGACCCCTTGTTGGCCCGACCGATCGGCGTGCGGGCGGTTGCGACGATTACGGCTTCCGACATCTCGCTCCTCTGGTCGAACCGGGGCCGGCCCTCGGTCTCACGGGGCGGCCCTCGGTAAGCGCGAACTCGTCCGGTTTCCGGACGCTGCGCCGAAAGTTAGCCGGTAGCGTTCGCGACGTGGCCGTGTCCCCGCACATGATGGAGGATCACAAGAGTCATCGTGCGGGCTGGTTGCGCGCGGCGGTGCTCGGGGCCAACGACGGGATCGTGTCGATCGCGAGCCTGGTGATCGGTGTCGCGGCCGCGACCACCACCCGCACTCCGGTGTTCACCGCCGGCATCGCCGGCCTCGTCGCCGGGGCCATGTCGATGGCCGCGGGCGAGTACATCTCGGTCAGCTCGCAACGCGATGCCGAGGACGCCGATCGCGCGATCGAAGCCGAGGCGCTCGCCCAAGATCGCATGTCGGAGCTCCACGAGCTGGCCAAGATCTACGAGCACCGGGGCGTGGAGCCCGGGCTCGCCCGGCTGGTCGCCGAGCAGCTCATGGCCCACGACCCTCTCGGCGCACACATGCGCGACG
>CAZLEC010000915.1:0-1704 GCA_964558245.1 uncultured Burkholderiales bacterium
CGGTGATCGTTCCCGGCAGTCACCGTTGGACCAGCGAGATCCCGAACGCCGACTCACCGAAGATCACCATCGAGATGCCGGCGGGATCGCTGCTGCTGTACCGCGGGAGCCTGTGGCACGGCGGTGGAGCGAACCACACCGATCAGCCGCGCCTCGGGGTCGTGGTGCACTACGCCGCGTCGTGGCTGCGCCCCGTCGAGAACCACGTGCTCGTGGTCCCGCCCGAGCGCGCACGCGACCTCTCGCCCCGACTCCAAGAGCTCCTCGGCTACAACATCCACCCGCCGTTCACCGGCTACGTCGACGGCCGTCACCCGCGCAAGCTTTTCGACGCCTGACCCCGCACCACCCGGGCATCGGTCTACGGACCGGAGAAGCCGCCGAGATACGAAAGTGCCCGGCTCGTGAGGTATCCGTCCCAGTACTCACCGAGCGCGTCGAAGCGATCGCTCGCGTCGCCGTCGCGGTCGGCGTTCGCGAGCTCGTTGTCGGCCGCCGCGCTCGCGGGATTCACGCCCTTCGAGCGCAGCGACCCGATACCGGCCGCCAGCTCCGACTCCGCGAGCCCGATCACGGCGTCGAAGGCGGTCGCGTTGCCGATACCCGCGAGCAGCTGCGTCTTCGGGTCGAAGTGACCGAGGCCGTCGTACCTCGTGAGCAGCTCGGCGGTCCGACCGTAGAGCGCGATCGAGCCGGCCAGCTCGGCGTAGCCGGTCGCGGCGCCCGAGCCGAAGTACGGCGGCAGGGCCGAGACCAGCTTCGCGCCCTGCTGTGCGAGCGCGTAGTCGAGGTCGGTCCCTGCGAACGCGCGCTCCGCCGCGGCGAGGCTCTCCTTGGCCGGCGTCGATCGGGGCACCAGCACGAGCGACTGGAAGGCATCGAGGTTCGCTTCCGCCGCGCCGCGGAACAAGAGCGCCGCGTCACTCGCGCTCGCCGTCGACCCGATCGCGCCGCCGGCGTCGCCGCGGCCCGCGGCGAGCGCGTCGCTCGCGGCATCGACCAGCGACCCGGCCACGAACGAGTAGACGGCGCCCTCGGCGACGTCGTTCACCGACGGCGACCCACTCGATCCGGCCCCGCCGAACTGCTCGGCCGCGAACGACTCCAGCGCCGACGCGTCCAGCGCATCTCGGTATGCCGACACGAGCGCGTCGGCCTCGGTCACCGATCGCGGCTCGTCGGCCGCGAGCGACCCGACCAGCCGCCGGATCCGAGCGTCGGTCGAGAGGTCGCCCTTCACGCGCGCGACGAACAGCTGCGGGCCCTGCGTGAGCAGCACCGGAAGCAACCGGCCGGTCTGGGAGATGGCGTTCATCAAGGCTGAGGCCGACACCGCGGCCCGGAACGCGCCGGCCTCGGAGCCTTCGCTCGACAGCGTTTTCGCCGCTTCGGCATCGCGCGCCGCGGTCGCCGCGTACGACCCGAAGTCTTGTTGCACCTCGGGCGCCAGGCCGAGGAAGTCGTGGGTCGAAGCGGCGAACTTCGCGAGCCACGCGTCGACACCGTCGTGGATCCTGGCGTACGCACGCGTGTCGAGGCGGGTGTTCGTCGACGCCGGAAGTTGCGGCAACGTCTTGCCGGTGAACACCTCGTACGCGTCGTAGATGCTCGAGACACCCGACACCTCGACGCCCCGGGCGCGGCCGGTGGCGACAACGTCGTCGCTGTGGCCCGAGTCGTCGGTCGCGTTGCGCTCACCGGTAG
>CAZLEC010000916.1:0-1704 GCA_964558245.1 uncultured Burkholderiales bacterium
TCGACGCGCAGATCGGCCGGCACCGCCTCGTCGCCCACCGACCGGTGCGGGCCCCGCCACTCGACCACGAGCGGGGCGCGGCCGCGGAGCGCGTCGCGCGCGTGCAGGAACGCCTGCCCGTTCATCCACGACGCCACGAACAGATCTCGGTGCGCGCCCGCGTCCCACGCGTCGCGCATGCGCTGCCAGTCGTCGTCACCGACGTTGTGCAGGGCCGGCGGCCGGTCGGAGAGCGCCGACTCGACATCGTCGGCGCCGCACATGCCGAGCCCGGTGACCACCTCGGTGATGGCGGTCTTGAGATCGGCCACTACGCGAGGAAGCCGGAGAGCGGGACCTCCGAATGCCCGCCTTCCGCGTACTTGCGCAGACGTTCGTAGCCCTCGGCGGAGCGCATCTCGATCGCGTCGAAGAAGCCGCCCTGCTCGGCGACGTTCTTGAGCGCGACGTAACCCTCACTGCCTTTGCGAGGCAGGTGCGACGTGAGGAACACGAGCGGGCCTTGCAGCTCCTCGCCGCGCAGCACGTGCGCGCGCCCCAGCGTCTTCCACACGGTGTCGGTGCGCAGCAGACCGCCGCGCGTGCTGGTGAACGCACCGGACACGTCGAAGTACCACTCGACGTCGTCGGCGTCCTTGGCGATGAAGTTGATCGTCACGCCCGTGCCAGGGAGCCGGCGGTTCTTGGCCACGATCTCGAACCCGGTGTCGACGAGCAGCTCTTCCGCGAGCGCCTGGGCGGCTTTGCCTTCCTTGGTCGCGCGCGCCTGGAAGTTGTCGGCTTCGTCGATGTCGTCGGTGACCGGACGTTCGGGCGACCGGCTCGGCGGTGGTGCCGCGCCTTCGTCGCGCACGCGCAGGCGCGCGATGTCGACATAGGTCGCGTCGAGGTCGTAGCCGACGTAACGGCGGTCCCGGCGCGCCGCCGCCACCAGGGTGGAGCCCGAGCCCATGAACGGATCGAGCACGAGATCGTTCTCGTACGTGTAGAGGTCGATGAGGCGGCCCGGGAGCCCGACCGGGAACGGCGCCGGGTGGGACACTCGGCGCGCGCTCTCGGGCTCGATGTCCCACACGTCGAGCGTCGCGGCCATGAACTCGTCGGCGTCGATGGTGTTCACCGACGGGAGACCGCGCCGCTCGCGATCTGCGCGGCTGAGCGCGCGGTCGAAGCGACCCTTGCTCGCGATGACGACGCGCTCGGTCGTGTCGCGGAGCACCGGATTGGCCGCGCTGCGGAACGATCCCCAGGCGCAGCTGCCGGCCGCGCCCTCACCCTTGCGCCACACGACCTCGCCCCGGAGCAGGAGCTGGAGTTGGTCCTGGAGGATATGCACGACGTCGGCGGCGAGACTGCGGTACGGCTTGCGCCCGAGGTTCGCGACGTTCACCGCGATGCGCCCGCCCGGCTCGAGCGTGCGGGCGCACTCGGCGAACACGTCGGTGAGGAGCTGCAGGTACTCGACGTAGGAGCTCGGAATGCCGTCGCGTTCGAGCTCCTCCTCGTACTGCTTGCCCGCGAAATAGGGGGGTGACGTGACCACGAGCGCGACCGACCCGTCGGCGACCGTGTCCATGTGGCGCGCGTCGCCGTGCACGAACGGCTCGGCGACGGGCACGGGATCGGCGACCGCGTCGTCGCCCGAGAGGGTCGGAGCCTCGAACCGCTCGTAGAACGCGGTCGCGTCGTGGCTCTCGCGCCGGC
>CAZLEC010000917.1:0-1704 GCA_964558245.1 uncultured Burkholderiales bacterium
CGATCGTCGCCTTCCACCCGTTGCTCTGCGACTCGCCGAGCACCAGCCAGAACGGCGCGTCGGCGCCGCTCACGTGCACGCGCATGCGGGTCGCACCGTTGTGGACGACGGTGACGCTCGGAGCGGCGGGCGCCGAGGCGCCGAGCCCGGTGACGCGCCCCCCGTCGACCGCGAGCGGGTTGCCGCCCGCCGCGGACGCGAGCACGAGGCGATCGAGCTGGAGACCGGTGCGCACACCTTCGGAGGTGCGGATCACGTGCGGGCCGCGCGCCAGCGTGATCGTCGGCACCCGGCGCGGGTCGCGCGGATTGCACGGCGTCACCGCGAGCCCGTCGATCTGCGCCGCCGCTGCGGTCGGCCCGGTCACGCGCACGGGCACGACCTTGCCGTCGACGGTGAGCAGGTCGGATCGGCAGCTCCCCGCCACCTCTGCAGGAGGCGACGCCGCGCGCAGGCCGGGTATGCCGAGCTCGGCGATCGCGGCCGGCGCCGCGACCGTGTCTCCCGTCGACTCACGCGTGGCGAGTTGCGCGCGCTCACCGGTGATGGTGACCCGAATCTGGCGCCCGGTCATCGCCGGGAAATGCAACTGCACGGGCACCGTTGCGTTCTCGGCGGCTCGATCGACGATGGGCGGGAGGCGGAGGTCGCGCACGGCGCCGTCGACCTGGAGCTCGATCGACGTCGGTACGGAGTGCCGGCCGTCGGCGACCACCTGCAGGTTCATCTGTGCGACTCGGATCGGCTTCGGCGCCACGAACTGCACCCACTGACCGCCGACCTGCGAGAACGGCGTGTTCCACGCGGTCGCGGGATTGCCGTCGGCCGCGCTCGCCGCGCGACACGCCAGGCACCCGGTAAGCGACCCACTCGCACTCGCGGCGGCGGTCGACGCGCCGGCGGTATCGAGGGCAACCGCGATCGCGGCGTCGCTCGCATCCGGGTTCACGCTCGCGCTCCCGGTGAGCGAGAACGTGCGCGCGCCCGGCAGGTCGAAGGTGCGGGCGATCGAGAGCTCGGGATCGGTGCGCGGCGGCACCGGCCGCACGGCCTCGCGCGTCATCACGAGGATCAACGGGTGCGCCCCCGCGCCGCTGCCCATCGCGTCGAGCAGGTCTTGCGGCATCTGCACGACCTCGTCGAGACGGACGTCGTGATCGGCGTGCGCGTCGCGCAGCCTGATCTCCGCGAAGCCCACCGCGTCGGCGCCGCCGAACAGCTTGCGGTGGCCGTCGCTCGTGCCGGTGATCTTGATCTCGAGCGTCGAGAAGCGCCGCGGTCCGAACGAGATGGTCTGACCGGCCGCCGTGCGCGACGACGCGTCGAGCGAGACCGACTCCGCCGACTTCCCGTCGAAGGAGAGCTGAACGTTCGTGATCCACCGGTTGCGCGGGCCGCTCAGCGGTTGCACGAGGTTCACGTGGTCGGTCGTGATCGGCGCGTCGAGCTGGAGCCGGATGAACTGTCCGAGCGCGTTGCCGAGCGCGTCGGCGCGCCAGGCGGTGGAGGTGTCGCCGTCGAGCGCACGCGCGGCGCGATCCTCGGGCGTGTAGGTGATCGTGTTGCCGTACGCGCTCGCCTGGATCGTCTTGATCCCGCGCTGCTGGGTGGTGCTGAGCGCATCCGCCTGCTCACGCGGGAACACCGGAAGCCGGGCGTCGTTCGGATCGTCGACTAGCGGCTTCTCGCCCGCTTGCTCCGTGT
>CAZLEC010000918.1:0-1703 GCA_964558245.1 uncultured Burkholderiales bacterium
GAGATCTACAACATCGGCGCCGGCAACGAGACACCCAACCGCGTGCTCGTCGACAAGCTGCTCGCGCTCGTCGGCCGCGGCGAAGAGCTCGTGGAGTACGTGGCCGACCGCCTCGGGCACGATCGCCGCTACTCGGTCGACATCACCAAGATCTCGGCGCTCGGGTGGCGGCGGCATCGGACGCTCGACGAGGCGCTGGCCGAGACGGTCGAGTGGTACCGGGCGAACCGGTGGTGGTGGGAGCCCCTCAAGGTGAACGCGTGAAGGTCCTCGTCACGGGCGCAGGCGGGGGGGTCGGCCGCGAGATGGTCGACGCGCTGGCTCCGTTCGAGGTGATCGCGTGCACCCACGCCGACCTCGATACCGGCGATCGTGAAGCGGTGCTCGCCGCAGTCACGAGCACGCGTCCGGATGCGATCGTCCACTGCGCCTCGTGGACGGCAGTCGACGCATGCGAGGCCGACCCCGATCACGCGTACCGCGACAACGCCCTGGCCAACCGCAACGTGATGGAGGCGGCCCGGCGGGTTGGCGCGTACGTGGTGGCGCTCTCGACCGACTACGTGTTCGACGGCGAGAAGGACGAGCCGTACCACGAGTGGGACACGCCGAATCCGCTCTCCGTCTACGGCGCCTCGAAGCTCGCCGGCGAGTTCGAGATCGATCCCGATTGCGCGGTCGTGCGCACGTCGTGGGTGTGCGGGATCAACGGCTCGAACGCTGTGAAGACGATCATGCGGCTGGGGCAGGAGAAGGGGACGATGCGCTTCGTCACCGACCAGCGCGGCTCCCCCACGATCGTCTCCGATCTGGTCGTCGCCCTGCGCACGTTCGTCGTCGACCGGTTGCCGGGCACCTGGCACGTGACGAATCAGGGCGCGCTGACGTGGTACGAGTTCGCCCGCGTCGTGCTCACCGCGGCCGCCAAGGAGCCGGGCCGGGTCGAGGCGATCAAGACGGCCGACCTCGACCCACCGCGGGCCGCCGTCCGTCCGGCGAATTCCGAGCTCGACAACCTCGCCCTGCGCGTGGCCGGCCGCCCACTCCTCCCCAATTACCGCGAATCCCTCGACCGCCTGGTCCACGAGCTGATGCGTCTCTGAACCACACGCCGTGTGGTCCTGAGACGCCTCTCGCGTGAACCGGTTACAGGCGTTCGACGATGGCGCGAGCGAAAGCGGAGGTCTTGACTTCGGTGGCGCCGTCCATCAGGCGGGCGAAGTCGTAGGTGACGATCTTGTCGGCGATCGTCGCTTCGATCGCCCGCTCGATGTCGACTGCCGCCTCGGTCCAGCCCAGGTGCTCGAACATCATCACGCCCGAGAGCAGCACCGAGCTCGGGTTGACCTTGTCCTGGCCCGCGTACTTGGGCGCGGTGCCGTGCGTCGCCTCGAAGATGCCGTGACCCGTGACGTAGTTGATGTTGCCGCCGGGAGCGATGCCGATACCACCGACCTGCGCCGCGAGCGCGTCGGACAGGTAGTCGCCGTTGAGGTTGGTGGTCGCGATCACGTCGAACTCGGCCGGGCGGGTGAGCACCTGCTGGAGGGTGATGTCGGCGATGTTGTCCTGGACGAGCACCTTGTCGCCGGGCTTGCCGCCGCAGTCGTCCCAACCGACCGCGACGTCGGCGAACTCCTCGCGCACCAGCTCGTAGCCCCAGTTCATGAACGCGCCCTCGGTGAACTTCTGGATGTTGCCCT
>CAZLEC010000919.1:0-1698 GCA_964558245.1 uncultured Burkholderiales bacterium
CAGATCAAGTACGGCGCGCGCGTCATCAAGATCTCCGCGTCGGGCGGTGTGATGTCGCACAGTGGGCTCGCCGGTGCGCAGCAATACTCCGACGAGGAGCTCGTCGCGATCGTCGACGAGGCGCACCGCGCGGGCCTGAAGGTCGCCGCGCACGCGCACGGCGATGCGGGCATCCGGGCGTGCATCCGCGCGGGTGTCGACTGCATCGAGCACGGCTCGCTCGCGAGCGACGAGACGATTCAGATGATGGTCGAGCACGGCACGTTCCTCGTGCCCACGAGCTACTTGTCGGAGGGGCTCGATGTGTCGCGTGCGGCGCCCGAGTTGCAGGCGAAGGCCGCGGAGGTGTTCCCGCGCGCCCGAGCGATGCTCGGGAAGGCCATTGCCGCCGGCGTGAAGATCGCGTGCGGCACGGATGCGCCCGCGATTCCGCACGGCGAGAACGCCAAGGAGCTGTGGGCGATGTGCGATCGGGGCATGACCCCGATGCAGGCCCTGCGCGCGGCAACGGTCATGAGCGCGGAGCTCATCGACGTCGACGACCGCGGCCGCCTGGCCGCCGGGCTGCTCGCCGACATCATCGCGGTGCCCGGTGACCCGACCGAGGACATCACGACCACCCAGGACGTGCGTTTCGTGATGAAGGGTGGCCACGTCTACAAGGGCGGGGGAGCGTAAACGGGAAGGCCGTTCTCATCGTGATCGCTGGTAGGCTTTCATAAAGTGAAAGCGGGTTTCCCTGAGATGAGTGACGTCGAAACCTCCGACGAAGACGCGAATGCGCCGGCCTGGCGCCAGCGTGCGGTCTCCCGCAGCCTGAACGCCGCCCGGTCCCGCGCCGAACAGCGGGTGCAGCGGTTCCTCGACGCCGCGTTCGAGCTGATCGACGAGAAGGGGACGACCGAGTTCACGATCCAGGAGGTCATCGACCAGTCGAAGCAGTCGCTGCGCGGCTTCTACCAGTACTTCGACGGCAAGGACGAGCTCCTGCTCGCGCTGTTCGAGGAGACGGTTCGCGAGGCCACCGATGATCTGCGGACCGTCATCGAGTCGACGTCAGAGCCCCTCGAGCGGCTCCGGGCGTTCACGATCCGGCTGCACGAGTGGTGTGATCCGTCGGAGAAGCCGCGTAAGCGGGGAACGCACAACCGCCGACCGATCATGGAATTCTCCGTGCAGCTCGCGGTCGACCATCCCGCGCAGGTGAAGGCGGCGATGGCGCCGCTCGCGCTGATCATGATGGATCTCGTCAGCGAGGCGGCGGCCACCGGCGCGATCGAAGTGGCCGACACCCGGCGGGCAGCTGTGCTCATGCAACAGACCGTGATGTACAGCTGGTTCGGCAACCGGCTCGCGGAGAACCCGCGCATGCGCGTCACCGCCGAGGACACGTGGGACTTCTGCCTCCACGGACTCGGCGCCGGACCCAACCGGTAACCAGGCGCAGATCCGGAGGCCCGGTCGGCTGACCGGAGTCGCACGGGCGGTCGAGGGCCGTAGGTCGCAGCCGAAGAAAAGCAGCCAGGCCCGACCCGGTCAGACGCGGTCGAGATCGAGCATCCTGATCGCGTTGCCGCGCAGGACCTTGTATCGCTGTTCGTCGGTCAACGACGCGGTCATCCGCTCGACCTCGTCGCGGGTGAAGGGCCACGTCGTGTCGGTGTGCGGGTAGTCGGTCTCGAAGCAGATGTTGTCCTC
>CAZLEC010000920.1:0-1689 GCA_964558245.1 uncultured Burkholderiales bacterium
CCCGAGTACATCCACTGGTCCGTCGCTGCGAACAAGCGCCCGCCCTGCGCGGCGAGCGCCATCGTCTCGGTGTCGTGCGCGACCACGGAACGGCTGTCGCTCGTGAACGGTTGCCGCGTTGCGGGCACGCCGAGCCCCGACGAGGGCGCCGGAACCGCAGTCGCACGTTGCGTGCTCGACGGCGTCGCCGTGGTCCTGGTCGCCCCGTTCGTCGCCGATGACGACGACGCGCTTCCCGAACAACTCGAGAGCGCCAGGGCGATCCCCGCGCCGACCAGTCCGATGACGCGAGCCCGCCGCATGCGCTGGGACGCGAAGCTCACCCGCCGAGTATGCGAGCCCCGCCCCATCATGTCAACTCGGTTGACAATCTTGGAGGCGTCATTCCGGCCAGCCCGCGCGGACTTCGCCCGACTGCGGGCGCTCGTGAGAGCGGCTCGGGCGCGGGTCGGCCGTTCCCTACTTCGTTACGGCGCCGCGGTGGGCGCGGTGGCGCCTCACGACGCCGGAGCGGCCCACGGCGTCATGTCGAGCGCCGGATAGCGCGCCGCAACGCCCGCCAGCGTCTCCGCGTTCCAGTAGGCGTCGCCCGGTTTCGGGAACCCGAGCGCGGTGAGTTGGCGGAGGGTCGCGTGGCGCATGAAGCGATGCCAGGCCATGTCCTCGGCCCGCACCGGGAAGGCGTGAAAGCCGATCCAGTCGGTCGCGGCCGGTTTGAACGCGACCGGCAACGTGAACCGGGCCGAGCGGGGTTTCGAGAGGGGCACGCCGCGGTGGAACACGTCGGGGCGGTACACCAACACCGACCCCGCCGGTCCCGACGCGCACTCTTCCAACTCGTAGAGGTGCGCGTACTCCTCGAGGTGGAGATAGGTGCGCTCTACGGGGATGCCGGCCGTGTGCTCGCGCGACACGATGCGGGTCGCGGCGGTCTCGGGAGTCACGTCGCTCAGGTAGATGAACATCGTCACGTGCTGGAAGCCCACCTCGGCGCGCGGGACGACGAACGTGTGGTTCGCGTAGTCCATGTGGAGCAGCTGCTCGTAGTCGGGCGCCGCGTTCGCATACTTCGCCGACACCGAGGCCTGGTACACGCGCAGGTCGTCCACTTCCAGGCACTGCTCGGCGATGTCGAGGATCGCGTCGTGGAGCGCAACCTGGTTCAGCGCGTCGGCCTCGAACGGGAACTGCGGATGCGGCGAGTTCCGCTCCGAGAAGAAGGGGGCGTTGCGAGCCGGGTCGACACCGTCGGCGAACTCCTCGGCCGTCGGGAACACGGCCGGCAGCGCCTCCTGCGCGGCGGCCAGCAGGTCGGGCGGGATCACCCCTTCGACCACGCACCAGCCCGCGGTATCCCAACGCCGCTTGTACTCCGCCGCCGAATTCAACGTCCCTCATTCCCGATCGCCCCGGCCGTAGTGCCGCGCTCCAGCATGCCAGCCGGAGGACACAGCTCCGGCACGGCTGCTCGCTCGCACGTGTTCGGGTGCTCCGGGAGCGAACGACGGTGGAGTGGCCGGCGACCCCAACCTTGGCAAGGCTTTCGGCGCACTTCCGTGACCAGCCCGAATAGCGTCTGACCTGCGGAAACAGTGTTCACTGGTTGTCGTCATTTGGCCCTGTTTTGCGACCTCCCGCGGCCCATTCGCGGCCCAAAACTCGTGTGCGACCGTTGCGCTACGGCTCGGC
>CAZLEC010000921.1:0-1684 GCA_964558245.1 uncultured Burkholderiales bacterium
CGGCGACTGCGTACGCGCTCGAGAAGGCGGGCATGACGCTCGCCGACATCGACCTCGTCGAGATCAACGAGGCGTTCGCGTCGGTGGTGCTCGCGTGGCAGAAGGAGACCGGCGCCGACCTCGAGAAGGTCAACGTGAACGGCGGGGCGATCGCGCTCGGGCACCCCCTCGGCGCGACGGGCGCCCGCCTCATGACCACCCTGCTGCACGAGCTCGAGCGCACCGGCGGCCGCTACGGCCTGCAGACGATGTGCGAGGGCGGGGGTCAGGCCAACGTGACGATCATCGAGCGATTGTAGGGAGCAGCTCGCGCACTCGCATGCCGATGCGGTCCATCTCGGCGTCCGGCACCCACTGATCCGGTGGCAAGCCCAGCAACCGGAAGATCCGCGGGCCTTGCAGCTCGTCGGGCTGATCGGCCATACGCGGGATCACGTGGAAGTGCAGGTGACCGAACCCCTCGGCCTCGGCGAACAGCACGACGTACGTCTTGACACACCCGACGACCGCGTCGAGAGCCGCGCTCACGTCGCGGAGCAGCGGCCCGAGCTCGGCTGCGGCCTGCGGTTCCAACTCGGCGAGCGCAGTGGCGTGCGTGGTGGGGAGCAACACCAGCCAACCCGGCCAGCTTGTGTTGAACGCGTGGGCGAGCCGCCAGTGCGCGGTCTGGATGATCCGTTCGCGCACCGGGAGATCCGGAGTGTCGACGTTCCCGCACGCGAAGCAGTCGGGCGGGCGGGCGACCGATTCGCTCACACGCGAACGGCCCGGCGCAGGCGGCGCGCGCCGAAGACGACGAAGAACGGCCCGCCGAAGAGGAGCTTCAGCGCGACGATCGAGAAGGTGATGTCGCGACCGAGGTTGCTGTCGTCGACGATCACGTGCTCCGGATCGGCGGGGTCGTAGCGCACCTTGACGGTCGGACCGAGCGAGCTCGGATCTCCGTGCTGTTGCGGTTCGCGCGTGAAGATGCGCCGGCCCGACCTGGTCAGGAAGCTGATCGTCTGCGAGCCGGTGTCGAGGCGAGTCGCCGTGACCGGCGTGAACCGGGCGCGCAGCCTCGCGTCGTGGGCGTGCATCGACCAGGTGAGGAATGCCGCACCGAAGCCGAGCAACGTGACCAGCACTCCCGCCACCACAACCGTGATGCATCGGCGCCGCGACCACGGTTTGCGGCGCGCCGCCGGCGGCACGACAACCCGCGGCGCGCCCGGGGTGCGGAGGTCTTGCTCGGCCCGTACCCGGTCGTACTGGCGGCGGGTCTTCGGGTCGCCGAGCACCTCGTAGGCCGCGGTGATGTCGCCGAAGCGGCCGGCCGCCGCGGGATCCTGAGTGATGTCGGGGTGCGCCTGCTTCGCCTGCTCGCGAAACGCCCGCGTGACGGCCTCGGCATTAGCGTTGGGCGCGACACCGAGGAGCGCGTAGAAGTCGACTTTCGCCCAGTCACGAACCCGGGTGCCGCTCGCCATACTCCCCAACGCTAGCGGCGCGAACCGCCCGGCGGTCAGTCGTCTTTCAGCGCGACGGCGTTGGGCGTCACGTGCATTGTCGGCTCGTACTCGGCACCCGCGACCACCCGCGCCTCGGCCTGGTACTTGGCGCGCAGCTCGCCGGCACACGCCGGGCACGGGCCGCGGAAGCGCATCGGAACCATCGCCCCGCACCGCAGGCAGGCCATCGGCTC
>CAZLEC010000922.1:0-1678 GCA_964558245.1 uncultured Burkholderiales bacterium
GACGGCCTCGACTTCGGCGATCTCGAGTGGGAACGCCGCAAGTACCGCGGCTTTCTCGTGTACTGCGCCACCAAGCTCGCCAACGTGCTGTTCACGCGCGAGCTCGCACGCCGCGACGAAGACACCAAGCTCACGGCCAACGCGGTGCATCCCGGCTGGGTCGCATCCAACTTCGGCCGCGAAGGCGACATGGGCTTCTTCATCGGCCTCGCGATGGTCGCGTCGCGGCCGCTGATGATCTCGAGCGCGAAGGGTGCACACACCTCGGTGTACCTGGCGAGCTCACCCGACGTGAGCGGCATCACCGGCCAGTACTTCTACCAGTGCAAAGTCGTGAAACCGTCGAAGGCCGCCCTCGACGACGCGGCCGCGGCGCGCCTCTGGGACGTGAGCGCCCAAATGACGGGACTCAGCTGACCGGACTCAGCCGAGCTCGCTCCCGATCTCCGAGCGCGAGAACCGCCACGCCACCGTCGCGACGATGACCCCGAGCGCCGCGAAGACGGCGAACACGGCGGCGTCCGACACCCTCCCGTCGAACGCCACGCTCTCGCCGGGGACCGACTCGTTGTGGAACACGACGACCACTCCGACGACACCGGCGACGCCGGCCCACATGCCACCCACCGTCGCGAGCCGGAGCGCAACCCGAGACCTCGCACCCGCGAACACCACTGCGAGCACGACTCCGATCGCGCTCCCGAAGACCGCAATCGTGCCGCCCGACGACGCCAGCAGTCGCAGCTTCAACCACCAGTCGGACTCGCCCGCGTAGCCAGTGATGTTGCCGAACCGCAACGCCGAGTAGACGGTGGCCGCCGTGATCGCGAGCACGAAGACCATCCACACAAGTGCGACCGTGTCGAGCCGCGGCCGCGAGCCGTGCTCCCGCAGCCGTTCGAGCGATGTTTCTCCACGGTCGTCGCTCACGGCGCCGCCGCTCGCATGCCGCCGTTGGGAGGCGAGGTCCGCGTACCCAGCAGTTGCCAGGCGAGCACGAGCACAACCACGCCGAGGCCCGCGTAGCCGAGGTTGGCCAACGCGGCCACGAGCTGGTCGGCGAAACTCCTTGGCGGGAGAACGGCGCCGCCCCTCGCCGCGATGACCGGCGCCGAGGCGGACCAGTGAAACGACACGACCACGCCGAGGAATCCCGAGAGCACCGACCACGTGCCGCCGGCGAGTGCGAGACGGAGCGTGAGCTCCGCGGCGCGGGTGGCGAAATACGCCGCGAGCGCGACCGCGGCAACGCTCCCGAAGACCAGCGCGAAGCCGCCCGTCTGCGCGAGAAACGACGCCCGCGTCCACCAGTCGCTCGAGCCGAAGCTGTCGGCTCGGAACACGGAATAGACCTGCAGCACGGTGTACAGCAGGAGCAGGCACATCCACGCGAGGGCCGCATCGTCGAGACCGCCGCCGTCGATCCGCGCGCGCAGCCGATCAAATCCCGCGCGGCCGGCTTCGGCCCACCGCTCGGCCGGTGATCGTGCATCGATGAGCGGCGCCTCGGGTGCGAGACCGGATTCGTCGCTCATACGGCTGCGACCTCCGGCCCTCGACCGACGGCGCCACGCGGCCGGCACCATCCGGGCCTCCGGATCTGCGCCTGGCCGCTCAAACGCCTCACCTCAGGTGCGACGATTGCACACCCATGCGACCTGCGCCAGCGGGATCACGG
>CAZLEC010000923.1:0-1678 GCA_964558245.1 uncultured Burkholderiales bacterium
TGACGTCGAAGCCGCGTGCGATGCCGATCGCGTGGCCGGCGCGGTACGCGCTGCCCAGGCCCATCTTGCGGGGCCGGCGGAGCACCTCGATGCCGCCGACCTCCGCGCCCAGCTTCTCGGCCTTGTCGGCGGTGCCGTCGGCACTCCCGTCGTCGACGATCAGGATGTGCGCGTCGGGAACGGCGGCGCGGATGCGGTACACCAACGGCTCGAGGTTCTCGACCTCGTTGAGGGTGGGAACGGTGATCCAGACGTTATTCATGGTTGATCCGGGCTTCTGGACGGGGGGACCGCGGCCGCCGCGCGACCGCGAACAACACTGGTGTATCGGCATGAACCGAGTTGCTCATGAAGAAGTGCGAGGAGTCGATACCCGAGCCGATCCCACTGCTCTCGCTCCCGAGAACGCGGTACGTGAGCGGCAGCACGTGCTCGTAGGCCCACACGTAGGCGCGCCGGGGCATCCGGCGGCGCAGGTTGAGGGGATCGAGCTTCAGCAGGCGCTCCCCGCTCGCGCGACGCGTGGCGAAGTCGGCTTTCAGCACGTCGTCGCCGTCGAGGCCGTAGCACGTGACGTCCTCGAAGAAGAGCGACAGCAACGACACGAGGTGCTCGGGCTCGAAGAGGTACACGTGAAACGGGTTCTCGAAGTCGGCGGGCGCGTTCGGGGTGATCACGAACGCGGTTCCGTCGGCGCGCAGTACGCGCGCGAGCTCGATCACGTGCAGCGCCGGGTTCACGAAGTGCTCGATGATGTGCGACGACACCGCATAGTCGACACTGCGGTCGCGCACGCCGAGCCGGGCGCCGTCGCTCGCGACGAACTCGAGCGGGTCGGGCGCCTCGGAGTAGGTGTGCGCGGCCAGGCGAACCGTATCGCTGCTGTAGTCGGCGCCGATCACCAGACGATCCGGCGCGGCCAGTCGCTCGGTCTCGGCCCCGATGCCGCAGCCGATGTCGCACACCACGCCCGGACCGAGGCGCGCCACGACCTCCCGGTAGCCCGCGTCGTGCAACGCGAGCAGCGAGTCGGGGGTGGCACCTTCCATCGGTCGCTCGCCGGTGAGCTTCACCGCAACCTCCAAGGTCCCCATGAAGGCCGATCGCGTCCTGGAACCGAAGGCTTGAGCGTACCGCCGCGGCGCTCCGGAATCGGATCATCGGGGGTGGGGTGCCGACTGGCGGCCGATCCGAGCCGAATAGTTAGACTCGCCGCCGCACTCGTCCGCGCCCCCGAGGAGTTGCACCGCGTGAGGGCTCCCCGACGCGAGCACGACCATTCTGACGATCCCGGCACGCTTGCGGGCGTGGGATCCGACCTCGGTCCCGGCGCGCCCGACGACGACGTCGTCGGCAAGCTGGGCGACCTCGCCGCGACCGCCGGGCTCCGCCGCATCGCGATCCTCGCGTGGCGCGATCTCGACGATCCCGAAGCGGGCGGCTCCGAGTTGCACGCCTCGCGCGTCGCGTCGCTGTGGGCCGAGGCCGGCATCGAAGTGACCATGCGCACGTCGTACGCCGCGGGCCATCCGCAAGTGTCGTGGCGCAGCGGCTATCGCGTGATCCGCAAGGCCGGCCGCTACCTCGTGTTCCCGCGCGCCGCCTTCAGCGAGATGATGGGCTGGCACGGCGCGAGCGACGGGCTGGTCGAGATCTGGAACGGCATGCCGTTCTTCTC
>CAZLEC010000924.1:0-1676 GCA_964558245.1 uncultured Burkholderiales bacterium
CATCGTCGTGCGCCTCGCCGAAGACGGCGAGAAGATGGAGACGCTCGACGGTGTGCCGCGCGAGCTCACCGGTGACGACCTCCTCATTTGCGACGGGAATCGCGTCGTACAGGGAATCGCCGGAGTGATGGGCGGGGCGGCCGCCGAAGTGTCCGCCGGCACGAAGTCGATCCTGCTCGAGTCGGCCTACTTCGAGGCGTCGGGGATCGCGAAGACCTCGAAGCGCCTCGGGTTGCGATCCGAGGCGAGCGCGCGTTTCGAGCGAGGAGTCGACCCCAACGACGTCGCGGCCGGTGCCGTGCGGGCGATGGAGCTCCTGGGTGAGGTCGCGTCCGCTCGCCGGGAGCCCGGAGCCATCGACGTGTACCCCGAGCCGGTGCGGCCGGCGCGCATCACGGTCCGTACCGATCGCGTGAACCGGCTGTTGGCGACGGCGCTCGCCGACGCCGACGTGGCCGAGTTGCTCGCGCCGCTCGGTATCGAGGTGACGGGCGGGATCGCGACTGCGCCCACGTGGCGCCCCGATCTCGAACGGGAGATCGACATCGTCGAAGAGGTCGCGCGGCGGGTCGGGCTGCAACGGATCGTCCGCACGATCCCGTCGAGCCCCGCCAAGATCGGGGCGCTCACCCCGGAGCAGCGCGAGCGGCGCCGGATCGGCGACGTGCTCGTGGGCGCCGGCCACGACGAGGTGTTCACGCTGCCCCTCCTGGCACCGGCGGATCTCGCGCGTGCGGGAGTCGCGACCGACGCGCTGATCGAGGTCGAGAACCCGCTGCGCGCCGAGGAGTCGATCCTGCGCCCCGCGTTGTTGCCCGGCGTGCTGCGCGCGGTTGCGCACAACGCCGCGCACGGGAATGCCGACGTGTCGTTGTTCGAGCTCGGTCACGTGTTCGCACCGCCGGGCGCGGGGTCGACGCTCCCGATCGAGCGGCTGCACCTCGCGGCGGCCCGTTCCGGCCAGTTCGCCCGGGCGCCGTTCGAGCCCGATCGCGACGTCACCGTCCACGACATGGTCGCGGTCGTCGAGGCGCTCGCCCAGGAGCTGCGTCTCGCAGATTGGGAGCTGGTCGCGGCATCGCCTCCCGGGTTCCATTCCGTGCGCGCGGCGCGGATCGTCGTCGACGGCGACGAGATCGGCGCGGTCGGAGAGGTCGACCCCGCCGTGCTGGGCGCGTTGGCGCTCGTCGGGCCGGTCGTCGCGTGCGAGCTCGATGCCGACGCGTTGCTCGCGTCGGCCCGGGTGCCGCTGACGGCCCGGCCGGTGTCGCGCTTTCCGGCATCGACGATCGACCTCGCGTTCGTCGTCTCCGACGACGTGCCCGCGGGTGCGTTGCTCGCGGCGTTGCGGACGACGGGCGGCGAGTTACTCGAATCGGTGCAGCTCTTCGACGTGTTCCGCTCCGACGCGCTCGGGCCCGGCAAGGTGAGCCTCGCGTTCGCGTTGCGGTTCCGGGCGGTCGATCGGACCTTGACCGACGCCGAGGTCGGTGAGTTGCGCACGCAGTGCATCGGCGCGGCGAAGTCGGCGTTCGGAGCCGAGCTCCGCGGATGAGCGCGCAGCCGTTCGAGCACCGGATCCGTGTTCGCTACGCCGAGGTCGACGGTCAGGGTGTGGTGTTCAACGCGCACTGGCTCACGTACTTCGACGAGGCCTGCACCCGCTTCGTCGAGTC
>CAZLEC010000925.1:0-1676 GCA_964558245.1 uncultured Burkholderiales bacterium
ACAGCGAGAGCGGCGGCAGCTTCGATCCGGTGCGCATGTACCTCAAGGAGATCGGGAAGGTTCCGCTCCTCACCGCCGACCAGGAAGTCACGCTCGCGAAGCGCATCGAGGCCGGTTTGCTCGCGACGCAGACCCTCGAAGAAGAAGGGTCGAATGAGTCGCTCGCCGAGAGCCGGCGCGCCGGGCTCCAGGCCGTGCAACGCGACGGCGAGCTTGCACGGCGCCAACTCACCGAAGCCAACCTCCGGCTCGTCGTGTCGATAGCCAAGCGATATGTCGGCCGCGGGATGGCGCTGCTCGACCTGATTCAGGAAGGCAATCTCGGGCTGATCCGTGCGGTCGAGAAGTTCGACTACACGAAGGGCTTCAAGTTCTCGACGTACGCGACGTGGTGGATCCGCCAGGCGATCACCCGCGCGATAGCCGACCAGGCCCGCACGATCCGCATTCCCGTGCACATGGTCGAGACGATGAACAAGGTCCTGCGCATCTCGCGTCAGATGTTGCAAGAGCTCGGCCGGGAGCCGACGATCGACGAGATCGCGGCCAAGGTGGAGCTCACCCCCGACAAGGTGCGTGAGATTCAGCGCATCGCGCAAGAGCCGGTGTCGCTCGAGACGCCCGTCGGCGAAGAGGACGACAGCCTGCTCGGCGACTTCGTCGAAGACCCGAACGTGATCGCGCCCGCGACCGCGGCGGCGCGCGCGTTGCTCTCCGAAGCGATCGAGGAAGCGTTGCAGGAGCTCAACGATCGCGAGCAGCAGGTCGTGCGCCTGCGTTTCGGTCTCGACGACGGTCAGATCCGAACCCTCGAAGAGGTCGGCCGCGAGTTCAGCGTCACGCGCGAGCGCATTCGCCAGATCGAGTCGAAGACGCTCGCCAAGCTCCGTCATCCGACGCGCTCGCAACGTCTCCGCGACTACCTCGAAGAGTCGTAGCGCGAGGTCTTGTCGTCGAACATATGTTCGATAGCATGGGCGCGTGGGGTACCGGGGGAAACTCGAGCTGCAGGCCAAGGCGCGCGAGCTCCGCGCCGGCGGGCTCACCTTGCTCGACATCGCGAACGAGCTCGGTGTGGCGAAGTCGTCGGTGTCGGTCTGGGTGCGCGACGTTCCGTTCGAGGCGCGTGGCCCGCCGCCGCCCGGTGCACCGCCGCCCGCACCCGCAGCACGTCGCCAAGCTCGCCGAGATCGCCGAATGCGACCGCATGGGCCTCGAGCGCATCGGGCGTCTGTCCGACGACGCCTTCCTCGCCGCAGGCGCCGCCGTCTACGCCGGAGAGGGCGCCAAGGGTGCGCTCATGTTTGCCAACACGAATCCGGAAATGGTCGCGTTCTTCTGCGCATGGCTTCGGCGATTCTTCGAGCTCGATGAGTCACGCCTCCGTGTCCGCGTCTACCTGCACGAGGGTCTTGATCTGGACGCAGCCGAAGCGTTCTGGTTGGGTGTCACAGGTGTTGCTCGTGGGCAGTTTCGGGCTCCGTACCGGGCCAAGCCCGACCCGACGCTCAGACTGAACAAGCACGAACACGGTTGTGCCTACGTCGGTTACTGGTCCTCACGTACGCATCGGGAGGTCATGGGTGTCGTACGGGCACTGCTAACCTCGGGCGCCATTCCGGGGTAGCTCAATCGGCAGAGCGGCGGCCTGTTAAGCCGTAGGTTGAGAGTTCGAG
>CAZLEC010000926.1:0-1673 GCA_964558245.1 uncultured Burkholderiales bacterium
CACCCTGCTGCTGCTGTTCACGCCGAGCTCGAGCACGTCCACGACCTCACTCACGTACAGCGCGTGGAAGACCAAGGTCGACGCGGGCGACGTCAAGACGGCCACCATCGATCCCTCCGGGAAAGTGACCGGTCTGCTCACCAATAAGCAGCACTACCAGTCGCGGATCCCTTCCGCGCTGAAAGACGACGCGCTCGTCGACGAGCTCACCGGTCACCACGTGACGATCACGGGAACCACGAGCACGACGAGCTTCTGGAGCATCGTCGGCGGCCTGTTGCCGTTGCTGTTCCTGCTCGGGTTGTTCTTCTATTTCAGCCGGCGCGCGTCCCGCCAGATCGCGGGCGGCATCATGGGGATCGGCGCCTCGAAGGCGAAGGTCTACGACCAGCAGCGGCCCACGACGCGGTTCGCCGACGTCGCCGGGTACGAAGGGGCCAAGCGCGAGATCAGCGAAGTGGTCGACTTCCTGAAGAACGCGGATCGCTACGCGGCCGCGGGCGCGGTCGCCCCGCGCGGCGTGCTGATGGTCGGCCCGCCGGGAACCGGCAAGACATTGCTGGCCCGCGCGGTGGCGGGCGAGGCCGAGGCGCCGTTCTTCGCGTTGACCGGCTCGAGCTTCGTGGAGATGTTCGTGGGCGTCGGCGCCGCCCGCGTGCGTGACCTGTTCGCGGCCGCGCGCAAGGCCGCACCCGCGATCATCTTCATCGACGAGGTCGACGCGATCGGTCAGCGCCGCGGTGGCGCACTGGTGTCGAACGACGAGCGGGAGCAGACGCTCAACCAGCTGCTCGCCGAGATGGACGGCTTCGACCCGACGTCGGGTGTGGTGGTGCTGGCGGCGACCAACCGGCCCGAGACGCTCGATCCCGCGTTGCTGCGCCCGGGCCGCTTCGACCGCCAAGTCGAGATCCCGCTCCCGAACCTGCGGGAACGCACGGCGATCCTCGGGGTCCACTCACGCGACAAGCACCTCGACCCTGACGTCGATCTCGACGCCGTGGCCCGTTCGACACCCGGCTTCTCCGGCGCCGACCTGGCGAACCTGCTCAACGAGGCGGCGATCGTCGCGGTGCGCGCGTCACGTGACACGATCACCGCCGCCGACTTTTCCGAGGCGCGCGATCGCATCCTGCTCGGCCGCAGGGACGCGACGAACGCGTTGATGCCCGGTGAGAAGCACGCGGTCGCGGTGCACGAGTCGGGGCACGCGCTCGTGGCGGCATTGTCGCCGAATGCCGACCCGGTCGCGAAGGTGACGATCCTGCCCGCGGGTCAGGCCCTTGGCGTCACGGAGCAACTCCCGGCCGACGAGCGTCACCTCTACAGCGAGAGCTACCTGAAGGATTCGCTCGCGGTCCGCCTCGGTGGGCGCGCGGCGGAGCTCCTCGTGCTCGGCGAGGCGTCTTCCGGTGCGTCGAGCGACTTGGCCGGCGCGACCGATCTCGCGACCCGGATGGTCCGCGAGTACGGCATGAGCGAACGTCTGGGCCCCGTCGGTTTCGCGGGGAGCTCGCCGATGTACCTCGGCACCGAGCAGGTGCACAGCCGCGACTACGCGGAGGCGACGCAACGCGTGATCGACGAGGAAGTCTCCGATCTGCTGCGTGAGGCCGAACATCGCGCGCTCACGCTGCTCGGCGATCACCGCGACGCGCTGGATCGTCTGGTCG
>CAZLEC010000927.1:0-1673 GCA_964558245.1 uncultured Burkholderiales bacterium
GCCAGTAGCCGTTGCCGCTCGGTGTCGTCGCCATGCCGATGATCGACGCGTTCAGGTGTGTCGATACCGGCGAGCCGTAGGAACGCGCGTCGCCGTGCGTCTCGATCGTGCCGTCGGAGTCGGCGATCCAGTAGCCCTTGCCGCTCGCGGTCGGCGCGATCGCGATGGCGGTGGGCGCCGCGCTCGTTGCCTTCCCGGTGTTGCCCGGGGCCGGCGCGCGGGTGGCGGCCGCGCCCGCCGCGGGCGGGTCGATCGGATACGTCTGCGCCGACCCGAACCCCGTGACTCCGCCGTGGGTTCCGAGCGTCCAGTAGCCGGCGCCGCCCGCCGCCGACGGGTTCGCGGGCGGGTTCGACGGCGTGCTGCACAGACCGTCGGTGGCCAGCCCTTGCGCGAGGCGCAATGACGGATACGGGTCGATCACCGTGCCGTCGGGCTCGTGGATCTCGAAGTGCAGGTGCGGTTGCACGTCTTCGGCGTCGCCGCTGTCGCCCATGTAGGCGATGAACTGGCCGGCCTTCACCACACTGCCCGCGTGAATACCCGGCGCGAGGCGCCACTTCGCGGGGTTCTTGCCGTCGTCGGTGCCGGGCGTGTCGTTGTTGATGTGGATGTACCAGTAGGCCCAGCCGTCGTTGCCCGTGAGCTGCAGCATGTTGCCGGCCGTGCCGGTGTTCGTCATGTGGACCCAGGCGATCGTCCCCGAGCTCGCGGCGACCTCGTGCATCAGCTTGGCGCCGAGGAGGTCGTTGCCCATGTGTCGGCGGGTGCAGCCTTCGCGGCAGTCACCGAAGTCGTCGGAGTACTGCACGGGGCCGTCGACCGGGAACGTGATCCGGTGGTAGACCGCGCCGGTCGGCGTCTGCTCGGCTCCCGCCGGACCGGCGCTCGTTGCCGTGACCGTCGAGAAGCAGGCGAGAAGCGCCGCGAGGCCCGCGAGGCCCGCGAGGGCGCGCCGAAACCGGCAGGAAGCAGAGGGCACGCTCGGTGGTATCGACCGGGCCCGAGCCGCGGTTGATGGGGGGTTTCGCCCGATATACGCGGTTGTGGACAGTCGCGGTATGCTTAGTTACCCATCGGTAACTTCGGGCGCGGGTCGGCGGTCCTTCAAAGGCGCCGGACGGTACCGATCTACCGAAGGCACACCGTTTGGCCGGAGGACCCCATGACCACGTTCTCGCTCGAGCTCAACGAAGACCAGCTGGAGATCCAGCAGTGGGTCCACAACTTCGCCGCCGACGTCATGCGGCCCGCGGCCCCCGAATGGGACGAGCGCGAGGAGATGCCGTGGCCGATCATCGAGGAGGCCGCGAAGATCGGCCTGTACTCGATCGACTTCTTCAGCAGCTGCTTCGGTGACCCGACCGGCATCACGTTCCCCGTCGTGTCCGAGGAGTTGGCATGGGGCGACGCGGGCATCACGCTCGCGTTGCTCGGAACGACGCTCGGCGTGTCGGGCATCCTCGGCAACGGCACCCCCGAGCAGATCGCCGAGTGGGTGCCGCAGTGCTTCGGCACCGCCGACGACGTGCGGGTCGCCGCCTTCGCGGTGAGCGAAGCGGATGCGGGCTCCGACGTGTCGTCGTTGCGCACGCGCGCCGTCTACGACGAAGCAAAAGACGAGTGGGTGATCAACGGCACCAAGACGTGGATCACCAACGGTGGCATCACGC
>CAZLEC010000928.1:0-1669 GCA_964558245.1 uncultured Burkholderiales bacterium
CCCGCGGATCTCGCTGACCGACCCCGGCAACGGCCCCCGAGCCGACCCGGGGTCGAGTCGCGTCCGGGACCCTCGCCTAACGTCATTCGATCGCCCGCGTCCTGATTCCGCTCCCCGATCACGACTTCGACGTCACCGAGGTGGCGGTGCCGTGGCAACTTCTCACGCGGCTCGGCCACGACGTGCGGTTCGCGACCGAACGCGGCGGCGAGACCCCCGCGGCCGACCGGCGCCTGCTCGACGGCGTCATCTTCGGCCGGCTCGGCGCCGCGGCGGAGCCGAAGGCGTTCTACGCCGAGATGCAGTCGGACGACGCGTTCCGCGCGCCGATGTCGTGGGCGGACGTGAGCGCCGACGAGTTCGACGGCCTGATCCTGCCCGGCGGCCACGCGCCCCGAATGCGGCAGTACCTCGGAAGCGACGAGTTGCGCACCAAGGTCGCCGAGTTCTGGTCGCTCGGGCGGCCGGTCGGGGCGATCTGCCACGGGGTGCTGGTGCTCGCCCGGACCCACGACGCCGCGACCGGGCGCAGTCTCCTGTACGGGCGGCGCACGACGTGCCTGCCGAAATACATGGAGCGATCCGCGTTCGTCGCAACGGCATGGAGGCTCGGCCGCTACTACCGCACCTACCCCGAATACGTCGAGGACGAGGTGCGGGACGCGCTGCGCGATCCCGCCGACTTCGAGCGCGGTCGCCGCGTCCTGTCGAAGCGCGGAACCGCCACCGACGACGCTCCGGCCTTCTGCGTCGAGGACGGCAACTACATCTCCGCCCGTTGGCCGGGCGACGCGTACTTGTTCGCGCGTCGCTTCGCATCACGGCTCGGGCGCTGAAGTGTCTCAGGGCGTCGATAGGTTCGCCCGATGAGACACAACCAACGCGACCGCTCCACCGCCGCCTTCGTGGAGGAGCTCCTCGACCTCGTCGTGTACGCGCGCCATGACCGCGGGCTCGCCGAAGGTGCGGCCGACCAGCTCGGCATGATCGAGGCGGCGGTCGCCTCGCGCGAGATCGAACGGCGGTCCCGGCTGATGCTCGCGACCGCGTGGAAATCGGGTTGGCAGCCCTGCGAGCTCGCTCGCCAGGTGCGCCGCAGCGCCGACGCGACCACCTCCCGGCTCGGGCTGGCCGCGATCGCCGCCGACCACGCCGATCGAGCTCCGTCGACCCTCGACGCGCGTTGGATCGCGCAGCTGGAAGAGCTGGAGCTGCCGCCGGCCGTCGCGAGCACCGGCTGGATGGCCGAGTGGGCGCGCACCGAGCAGCTCCCGTGGCGCGCCCAGGTCGGTGCCGCGATCGCGCTGCTCCAGAGCCTCGCGGTGATCGCGCCCCTTGCCATCCTGATCCCGCCTCCGGGTGCAGCGAACGGGCACCGGGCGATCATCGACCTCACCCCGAGCGCGAACGATCCGGTGCTCAATCGCGTGCGGGCGCTCCTGGCCCAGGCCGAGTCGACCAACTACGAGGCCGAGGCCGAGTCGTTCACGGCGAAGGCGCAGGAGCTCATGACCCGGCACGCCATCGACCTGGCGATGGTCTCGGCGGCCTCGCCCCGGTCGGAGCAACCCAGCACGATCCGCATCCCGGTCGACGAGCCGTACGTCGACGCGAAGTCGTTGCTGTTGCAGCTCGTCGCCGAGAGCTCGCGCTGTCGCGCCGTGTTCCA
>CAZLEC010000929.1:0-1667 GCA_964558245.1 uncultured Burkholderiales bacterium
TGGAGCTTGAACACCTCACCGTCGACGACGAGCGTGTGGCCGGCGTTGTGGCCGCCCTGGTAGCGCACGACCATCGACGCCTCTTTGGCGAGGTAGTCGGTGAACTTGCCCTTGCTCTCGTCGCCCCACTGGGTGCCGACTATTACTGCGCCGGGCACGAGCGCCTCCACGTGACGCTGCCACCGGGCAGACCTTGAATAGGGGTCACGTTGGGGAAATAGTACTCGACGCCGGTTCTACGCTGCTCGGCCATGGTCGAGATCGCGACTCCCTGCGGCCGGTTGGCCGGCACGACGACGGAGATCGACGCACGTTCCGCGCACGCGTTCCTCGGTATCCAGTACGCGACCGCCGCACGATTCGGACCGCCCGAACGCGTCGGCTCGGCGAAGGGTACGCGTGACGCCACCGCGTTCGGGCCGGCCGCGCCCCAGCCGGTCGGCGGACCCCTCGACGGGTTGGTGCCCGGAGCGTTTCGCGGCGAGACCGACGAGCACGGTTGCCTCACGCTCAACGTCTGGACGCCGGCTCGGCGCGCGGGCGGGACGCGACCGGTGCTGGTGTGGTTCCCGGGCGGAGCGTTCACGATCGGGGCGTCGTCGCAGCCGGCCTACGACGGCACGCGGCTGTGCGCGGAGCAAGACGCCGTGGTCGTCACGTGCAACTACCGCCTCGGCGCGTTGGGTTTCCTCGACGCTCGCGGCATCGGCGGCGTCGCGAACTGCGGGCTCCGAGACGCGATCGCGGCGCTCGAGTGGGTACGCGACAACATCGAGGCGTTCGGCGGCGACGCCGGACGCGTCACCGTGTTCGGAGAGTCGGCGGGCGGCGGCATCGTGCTGCACCTGGCGGCGTCGCCACTCGCACGCGGCCTGTTCCGCGGCGCGATCGTGCAGAGCGGCGCGACGTTCAACACGCTCGACGCATCGCGCGCGGCGTTGGTGCGCGACGCACTGGTCAGCGCGCTCGACGCTCCGGACGAGAAGCGTCTGCTCGACGTGCCCGTCGAACAACTGATCCCGGCCCAGGCCGCGAGCGCGACGGCGTTGTTGGCGGCGGTCGGGATGATGCCGTTCCACCCGATGGTCGACCCCGACGTGCTCCCTGCGCCGCCCCTCGCGGCGCTCGGTGCCGGATCCGCCGCCGACGTGCCGATGATCATCGGCACCACCACTGACGAGATGCGCCTGTTCCTCGACCTCTCCGCGCCACCCCCGCCGCGCGAGAAGCTGTGCGCGCGCGTCGGGCGCTACGCGGGCGTCGACGCCGCGCGTGGCGGCGAGATCGTCACCACCTACGAGCGGGCGCTCGGTACCCGCGACACGAACGAGATCTGGGCGGCGCTGTTCACCGACGTCGAGATGCAACGGCCGGCCGCCGCCATGCGCGACGCGCAGCGCGCCCACGGCCCCACGTACTCGTACCTCTTCGGCTGGCCGGCGGCCCGCGCCGGGCTCGGCGCGTGCCACGGCATCGACATCCCGTTCACCTTCGGCAATTTCGTCGACGGTTGGGGCGAGTTCGTGGGTGCCGACCAAGCCGCGCTCGGGCTGGGACGCACGATTCGGGATGCCTGGGCCGCATTCGCGCGCGGCGGCGACCCGGGTTGGCCGGGTGTTCCGGCCACGATGCACTTCGCACGCGAATCGAAGCTGCTCGACGATCCG
>CAZLEC010000930.1:0-1665 GCA_964558245.1 uncultured Burkholderiales bacterium
GACGGACAACTTCCAGGCATTCGTTATGCCACCCGACGACCCGACGGGCAAGGAGTACTTCCGCAACGTGCCGCTCGGGCGCGCCGGCGAGCCCGACGAGGTCGGCCGCGCGTGCGTGTTCCTGTGCTCCGGAGAGGCCGACTACATCAACGGCACCACGATCGAAATCGACGGCGGAATGCTTCCCGGCGTCCTCTACGACGCAGGCCTCAAGACGATCACCGATCTCCTCTGAGTCGGGGAGCGCGAAGTGCGGCGCTGGGCTGACCACTCCCACCAGTCCGTCGACCTCGCGCAACGGCTTCGGAACGAAGCGACATTTCAAGGAGCGTGAAGCAATGCACCATCCTGTCGACACACCAGAGAAGACTTACAAAGTCGTGGTCTGGGCGACCGGGCGCGTGGGCAAACTGGCGATCCGAACGGTCGCCGATCGCCCAAACCTCGAACTCGTCGGCGTGTGGGTTCACTCGGAGTCAAAAGAGGGCCAAGACGCCGGAACGCTCGCCGGTATCGATCCGCTCGGTGTCCTCGCGACACGGGACAAGGATGCGATGCTCCGCACGGATGCCGACTGCATCATCTACACGGGACCGGCTACCAACCGACCGCGCGAGGCGATAGAGGATTTTTGCTGGATCCTGGAGGCCGGGAAGAACATCGTGACAACATCGCTGCCGGGCCTTGTGTATCCGCGCGGATCGATGCGCGAGTCAACGCTCACCCGCATCGTCGATGCGGCGACCCGAGGCCACAGCTCGATCTACTCCACCGGGATCGAGCCGGGCTTCGGCTGCGATCTGTTCGCCGTCGCGCTCAGCTCTATGTCGAGCCGTATCTACTCGATCCGCGGGCTCGAGATCACCGACTACTCGCGCGACAACACGCAATATGAGATGCGCGAGCTGTTCGGATTCGGCCAACCACTCGACTACCAGGGTGGGCTCATGGCGCCTGGAGTCATCCGGTTCGGTTGGGGTGCAGCCGTCACGATGGTCGCCGAAGCGCTCGGGGCGCGGCTCGATGAGATCCGCGAGACCTGCGAGTTTGCGCCCGCGCCTCATCGTCTCGACACCGCTTCAGGTGTCATCGAAGCGGGCACGGTCGGCGCGATTTGGTTTCGTTGCATCGGTGTGGTCGACGGTGAAGAAGCGATCACGATCGAACATATCGATCGCATGGCGCCCGACATCGCGCCCGACTGGCCCAAGAGTCGCGCGGGTGGGATCGACGGAGTGTGGCGCGTCATCATCGAAGGCGAACCGAGCTTCGACGCCGAGTTCGAGGTCGGGTTCAATGCGGACGAGGACTCCACGTTCCACGGCCTGCTCGCGACCGGGATGCGCGGCGTGTACGCGATCCCGTGGGTCTGCGCGGCACCGCCCGGGCTCGTCGACGCGCTGCATATCCCTAACACCCCCGCGATCGGCGCCCTACGCCCCAAGCGTGACGGCATCCGGACACTCTGACGCGGTAAACCGCTCCCGTCATTTGCGGGTTGGACGCTTGGGTTGGGTGGTCGGGGTCGCGATCCAGATGTTCAGGTGGCGTCAACGGTGTTGAAGAAGTCGAGAAGTGCGTGTGCCATCTTGTCGGGTGCCTCGAGGGCGGGGTAGTGGCCGACGCCTTCGAGGGTCACTGACTGGACTGGATCGGAGCTGACCT
>CAZLEC010000931.1:0-1663 GCA_964558245.1 uncultured Burkholderiales bacterium
TCGTCAACGAGAACGACACCGTCGCCGACGACGAGATCCGCTACGGCGACAACGATCGGCTGGCGGCGCTGGTGTCGCACATGCTGGGTGCCGACGTACTGCTGATGCTCACCGACACCGCGGGCGTCTTCACGTCGGATCCGCGCCGCGACAACGCGGCCTCGTTGATCGAGGAGATCGTCGAGATCGACGCCGCGTTGGAGAGCGCCGTAGGCGGCGCCGGCACCGAACGGGGAAGCGGCGGGATGGCGAGCAAGCTCGCGGCCGCGAAGATCGCAGCATGGTCGGGGGTGCGCGCGGTGATCGCGTCGGCCGCGGTCCCCGGCGTCGTGACCGACGCGCTCGCCGGCCGACCCGTCGGCACGTCGTTCGCGCCGCGCGCGCAGCGGCTTCCGAGCCGCAAGCTGTGGATCGCGTTCGCACGCGCGTCCGAAGGCAGAATCGTCGTCGATGCGGGCGCGCGGCGCGCGCTGGTCGACGGCGGCAAGTCGCTGCTCCCGGCGGGAGTCCGTGGTGTCGAAGGCCAGTTCGACGCGGACGCGACCGTCGAGATCGTCGACGACGCCGGCGCGGTGTTCGCCAAAGGTCTGAGTCGCTATACCTCGCAACAGTTGCAGAGCGCGCTGGGGCGGCGCACCGCCGAGCTGCCCGAGGGCTTTCCGCACGAGGTCGTGCACCGAGACGATCTCGTCGTGCTGCCTTAGTCGCCGCGATCGGCGCTCAGGCGGCGGCGCTCGCCGGGCGGCGGGCGACGAACACGTATTCGTGGCTGTCATCGGTGAACGGCTCGCCGGCGAAGCCACCGTGCAGTGACTCCAGCTCGAGGCCGGCGACGTCGAGGAGACCGAGCCACTCGTTCTTCGTCGCCCACCAGAGGGAGCTCTTCGCGCCGTCGTCGCGGATGATGTCGGCCCGGTTGTCGCCCACCGCGTAGCTCATCGTGTGCGGCACCGGATGCTCCTGGCGCTCGCCGTCGAGACGCGCCGCGATTCGGTGATCGAAGGCGAACGCGTTCCACGCGAACCGCCCGTCGGGCCGGAGCGAGGCGGCGATGCGCTCGAACGTCCGTCGTCGGTCGGCCCAGGTCGGCAGGTGGAGCAGCGCGCGGAACGGGCAGTAGATCAGAGCCGCCGGTTCGTCGAGCGCGAGGTCGCGCATGTCTGCTGCACGGAGGTCGAGCTCGACTCCTGCGTCGGCTGCACCGGCACGCGCTTGCTCGAGCATCGCCGGCGAAGTGTCGACGCCGATGACCGGCCGCCCGGTCGCGAGCGCGACGGGTATCGCGACCCGGCCGTTGCCGATGGCGAGCTCGACGAGTGGGCCGTGTGCGCGGCGCGCGAGCTCGACGTAGAACGCGACGTCGGCCGTCATGTGCGCGGCCCATTCGTCGTACCGATTCGCGAACGCCTCGTCCCAGCTCATCGACGCATTGTCGCACGCGGCGGGCGGCGCGCGTCACTCATTTTCGCTGCTGCATTCAGCGATCATCGAGGCGAGGCGGTGCAAGAGTTTGCGGAAACGACAACGACGCGACCGAGGGTGGGAGACACGGGGATGGGTGCGCGGGCGGCGCGTTGGCGCGTGTGCGGGGTTGCGATCCGATCGCTCCGGAATTCTTCTGGGATATTGCGAATTCTTCTTTGTTGGTCGGGGTTTCGGGGGG
>CAZLEC010000932.1:0-1659 GCA_964558245.1 uncultured Burkholderiales bacterium
ATGAACGTGAGCCCGGCGGCCGCGACGTGCTCGGCGAAGGCGGCCCGCTCGGCGAGGAAGCCGTAGCCGGGATGGATCGCGGCCGCGCCGCGCTCGAGCGCAGCGCTGATGACGGCGTGCGCGTCGAGATAGCTGGCGGAGGCCGGCGCCGGGCCGACGCGCACGGCTTCGTCGGCCAGCCGTACGGGAAGCGTCGCGGCGTCGGCGTCCGAGTAGATCACCACCGAGCCCACGCCCATGCGGCGCAGGGTCGCGATGATGCGGCACGCAATCTCGCCTCGATTCGCGACGAGGACCTTGTCGAACACGGATGACCGGCTCAGGGACCGGAGACAACGACGCCGACGGGCGTGGGATCGAATCCGTTGCAGGGATTGTTGATCTGGGGGCAGTTGCTGATGAGCACCAGCACGTCGCGTGCTGCCCGGCAAGTGACCTGCAGCCCGGGGGCCGAGATCCCGTCGACGATGCCCATCGTGCCGTCGGGCTCGACGGGCACGTTCATGAACCAGTTGATGTTGCTCACGAGGTCGCGCTTGCCGAGGTCCCATTTCGCGGCCTCGAAGAGGAAGTTCTCGACACACGCGTGCTGGTGCTTCGTGTGGTGCCCGTAGCGCAACGTGTTCGACTCCTGGCTGCAGGCGCCGCCGATCGTGTCGTGCCGGCCGCAGGTGTCGGCGACGATCTCCAGGAGCGGACGACCCTCGTTCGACCGGAGCACCGAGCCCGTCGTGAGGAAGATGTTGCGCTGCGCGGCCATGGTCGCGTGCGCGCAGTATCGCTCCGCGTGGTCGTGCGCGTCGTAGAACAGGCAGTCGACCGCCTGGTTCCCCGCGAGATCGGTGATGGTGATCGTGCCGCCCGCGGGCACGATGCCCGACCACGGAGCCCGGGCGGCAACAACGGTGTCGACGAGCGCAGTCATGCTCTCCTCACTCGGCGCCCGCGGGTGTCGACCCGAGGAGCCAGTCGTCGGTGTTCAAGTAGGCGCGGTCCCGCTCCGGTGTCGACTCGCGCGACGCGGCCGAGAGGGGTGCCGCACCACGCCAGGCCGTGAGGCGCAGCGGTGTGCACGGGTACTGCTCTCGGTCGTCGAGCACGTGCGGGACGTTCGCGACCGAGACGATCACGTTGAGCTCGAGGCGGAGCTCGACGAACGCGCCCGCGACGCCGGGAACGTCGTCGAGGTGGAGCGCACCGTCGGCGTCGACCCGCACGCCCTTGAAGAACGAGATCGTCGGCGGCAGATCGCGCCGGCCCAAGCCGAACTTCGCGAGCGCGACGATCAATCGGTCGCGCGCGCTCGGGAATGGGCCCTCGACGCGCCCGTCGCCGTACTTCGTGTCGTGATCGGCTCGGGTGGGGGCGCCGCAGATCGTGTCGTGACGACCGGAGGTGTCCTCGGAGATCGCGGCGAGCACGCGCCCCCGGTCGGAGAGGAGCAGCGAGCCGCGGCCCGGATACGTCTGCCACTGGACCTTGGTGGTGTCGGCGAGGTTGAGACGCTCGCTCGGCAGTTCGGCGTGGTGGATCGCGACGTGCGCACAGGCGTCGCCCGCGAGGTCGGTGAGCCGCAACTGGGCGCCGCGGGGGAGGAGGTGCGCCGCGTACTCGCCGGCATCGAGCACCTCTTCCCACAGCACGGTGTCGGGCGCGATC
>CAZLEC010000933.1:0-1657 GCA_964558245.1 uncultured Burkholderiales bacterium
AACACGATCTCCGACGTGGACCGCGCGTTCACGAATCCCGCGACCTTGCGGCGCGCGAGCTCGTACGCGGCGGTCGCCTCCTCGGCGATCGTGTACACGCCTCGATGGATGTTCGCGTAGTAGTGCCGGTAGCAATGATCCATCGCGTCGAGCACCGCGATCGGCTTCTGCGAGGAGGACGCGGAGTCGAGGTAGGTGATGCGCTTTCCGTTGACCTCGCGTTCGAGCAGCGGAAAGTCGCTCCGGATGGCGACGACGTCGAGCGCGCTCACGACGCAGCCTCTCGCACCGCCGCCTCCGTGCGGAAGGAATCGAAGCCGTGCGCCTCGACGGCTTTCGCGAGCTCGGCGTCGCCGGTCTCGACGATCCGGCCGTCGATCAGCACGTGTACGACGTCGGGGTGCAGGTAGTCGAGGATGCGCTGATAGTGCGTGATGAGCAGGATCCCGAGCTCGGTGCGCTCGCGGCGGATCTCCTCGATGCCACTCGAGACCTGACGGAGCGCGTCGATGTCGAGGCCGGAGTCGGTCTCGTCGAGCACTGCCATCACCGGTTCGAGCAGCGCCATCTGCAGCATCTCGTTGCGTTTCTTCTCACCGCCCGAGAACCCCTCGTTGAGGTACCGCTCCTGGAAGCGGGAGTCCATGCCGAGTCGCTTCGTCCACGCGATCAGCTGCATGCGGACCTCGAGCACGGAGTAGTCGTCGATGCCTTTGCGCCGGGAGATCGCCTGCCGCAAGAAGTTGAGCACCGAGACGCCGGGAATCTCCTCGGGATGTTGGAATCCGAGGAAGAGGCCGAGCGCGGCGCGTTCCTCGATCGGCAAGGCGGTGATGTCGGTGCTGCCGAGGAGGATACGACCGGCAGTGACGCGGTACGCGGGGTTGCCCAGCAGCGTGTTGGCGAGCGTGGACTTCCCCGACCCGTTGGGTCCCATCAGGGCGTGCAGGCTCCCGGGCGCGACCTCGAGGCTCACGCCCCGAAGGATCTCGCGCTCGTCGACGGCCACATGGAGGTCGTCGATCGTGAGCGCCGGGTGCTCGGACGCAGGCGGGAACGGCTCCGGGGGGGTCTGCTCGGCCACGCCCCCCATTGTAATAACACTACGGCTGTAGTGGAAATCCGGGCGTCTAGTTCCCGAGCACGTGGTGGAACACGGCTTCGTAGCCGGCGACCATGGCCTCGCCCGAGAAGCGGTCCTCGACCCACCGGCGGCAGTCGCCCGGGTCGAGGGATCCGACCCGACCGATCATCTCCACGAGGTCGTCCTCGCCGTCGCGCCGGAAACCGGTCAGGCCGTCCTCGACCAGCTCGGGCGCGGCGCCCCAATTGGTCGTGACCACGGGGGTACCGCAGGCCATCGCCTCGATCATCACGAGGCCGAACGGCTCGGGCCACCGCATCGGGAACACCATCGCGCACGCCCGGCCGAGCAGCTCGATCTTCTCGTCGTGCGTCACGTTCTCGTACAACTCGACGTCGGAGGCGAGCAGGGGCTCGATCTCACGGTCGAAGTACTCCCGCTCTGCCGGCTCTCCCCGTTTCAGCAGCATGTGCAGCGGCAGCCCGGCGCGCCGGGCGATCGTGATCGCTTCCTTGGGGCCCTTGTCGGGGTTGGCCCGACCGATGTACACGAGCGCGTGCTCCTTCTCGGCCC
>CAZLEC010000934.1:0-1653 GCA_964558245.1 uncultured Burkholderiales bacterium
CGTTCGAGGGCCACGTCGTCGACTACAAGCAGTTCGTCGCACCCGGTTTGCTCGCGTCGGCCGCGATGAACGGTTCACTGCTCGACACCACGTTCAACTTCTTCATCAAGTACAAGTACTCGCACACCTACGATGCGATTCTCGCGTCACCGCTCGGAACCGGCGACGTCGCCACCGGTGAAGTCGTATGGGCGCTTCTGCGCGGGGCCATCTACTCCAGCGCGTTCTTGGTGACAATGGTCGCCTTCGGCCTGGTCCCGTCGTGGTGGGCGTTGCTCGTGGTTCCCGTTGCGGTGCTGATCGGATTCGCGTTCGCGGGGGCCGGGCTCGCGTGCACGACCTTCATGCGGTCATGGGTCGACTTCGACTACGTGACCCTCGCGCTCGTGCCGCTCTTCCTCTTCTCGGCGACGTTCTTCCCGTTGAGCCAATATCCCGCGGGGCTCCAGGCTGTGATCCGGCTCACGCCGCTCTACCAGGGAGTCGTGCTCGAACGCGCGCTCGTGCTCGGCCACGTGCAGTGGATGCTGCTCGTGCACGCCGCGTATCTCGCCGTGATGGGCGCCGTCGGGCTGCGCGTCGCGGCGCGCCGCATCGGCAAGCTGCTACAACCGTAGAGACCTGGCTATGCGACCGTGATCGTCGCGTCCAGGTACACGTCCTGGATCGCGTTGAGCAGCTCGACCCCTTCGGCCATCGGGCGCTGGAACGCCTTGCGGCCCGAGATCAGTCCGGTGCCACCGGCGCGCTTGTTGATCACCGCAGTGCGTACGGCTTCGGCGAGGTCCGACTCGCCCGACGACGCGCCGCCACTGTTGATCAAGCCCGCGCGGCCCATGTAGCAGTTCGCGACCTGCCACCGCGTGAGATCGATCGGGTGATTCGTCGTGAGCGTGTCGTACACGAGCTTCGAGGTCTTGCCGTAGCCCTTGAACGCGTTGAAGCCGCCGTTGTTCTCCGGCAACTTCTGCTTGATGATGTCGGCTTCGATCGTCACGCCGATGTGGTTGGCCTGCGCCGTGAGGTCGGCGGCCACGTGGTAGTCGACGTCGCCCTGCTTGAAGTCGGCGTTGCGGAGGTAGCACCACAGCACGGTGAACATGCCGAGCTGATGCGCGTCGGCGAACGCCGCGGCCACCTCTTGGATCTGGCGCGTCGCCTCTTCGGAGCCGAAGTAGATGGTCGCCCCGACACCGGCCGCGCCGAGGTCGTAGGCCTCCTCGACCGAGCCGAACATGATCTGGTCGAACTTGTTCGGGAGCGTCATGAGCTCGTTGTGGTTCAGCTTCACGATGAACGGGATCCGGTGCGCGTACCTCCGCGACACCGAGCCGAGCACGCCGAACGTCGTGGCCACCGCGTTGCAGCCGCCTTCGATCGCGAGCTCCACGATGTTGGCCGGGTCGAAGTACTTCGGGTTCGGCGCGAACGAGGCCGCGCCCGAGTGCTCGATGCCCTGGTCGACGGGCAGGATCGAGACGTATCCCGAACCGGCCAGGCGGCCGTTGCCGTAGAGCTGCTGCAAGTTGCGCAGCACCTGCACCGGGCGGTCGCTGCCGGCCCAGATGCGGTCGACGAAGTCGGGGCCCGGGAGGTGGAGGTCGTCCTTCGGGATGCCCTTCGAGACGTGGTTGAGGAGCGAGTCGGCGTCGT
>CAZLEC010000935.1:0-1653 GCA_964558245.1 uncultured Burkholderiales bacterium
TGGCACGCCTTCGACTTGATGGTCGAGCGCGCGATGACCCGCGAGGTTCACGGCGGGCTGCTGGAGACCAAGCAGTTCATCCAGGGCTTCATCGCCGATTCCTACATGGACATCCAAGCCGCGCGGCTCATGACGATTCACTGCGCCGGCAACATGGCTGCCAACCTCGACGCGCGCACTGACATCTCGGCGATCAAGGTGTTCGTCCCCGCCGCGTACGAACGCGTTGTCGACCGCGCGATCCAGGTGTGGGGTGCGGCCGGCGTATCGGGCGACCTGCCCCTCGCCGCGATGTACCAAGGGGCACGGACGCTGCGCATCGCGGACGGCCCCGACGAAGTACACAAGATCCTCATCGCCAAGAACGTCCTGTCGCAATACCACCGGGACGCCGGCTGGGACTTCGGTACCTGAGGGCGTTCACCACTCCTCGGCACGACGTCCGCGGGTACGAGAGCTAGAGGTCGGGGAGCCCGAGGTCGAGGTTGGGCTGATCGAGCCCGCCGTCGACCTCCAGCACCTTGCCCGTCACGTAGGCCGAAGCGGGTGACGCGAGGTAGATCACCGCCGCCGCCACATCTTCGGCCTCGCCGATCGTGTGCAACGGCGTGGCCTCCTCCATCGCAGTGCGAATCTCGTCGTTCTGCACGACGAACTCCAACGCGGATGTCGCGACCGACCCGACGGCGATGGCGTTGACGCGGATCTGCGGTGCTAGGTCGCGTGCCGCGAGGCGCGTGTAGTGCGCGAGTGCAGCCTTCGCCGCGCCGTACGCGAGGTATCCTCGCCCGCTCACGCGTCCCATGACCGAGGAGATGTTGACAACCGTCCCTCCTCCATTCTCGAGCATGAGGGGCACCGCCGCGCGACACAGCGCGTGTGCGGTCGCGACGTTGAAGTGGAACGCCTCCTCCAGGTACTCCGTCGTCGTATCGAGAAACGCGTTGGGAATGGTGCCGCCGACGTTGTTGATCACGACGTCGAGCCGACCGAATGTCTCGTGCGCTGCGCTCGCGAGCCGTGCGACATTGGTGAGGTCGGACAGATCGGCCGGTAAGACCAGCGCCCGACGTCCGGTCATCTCGATCCGGGCCGCCAGGTCGGCCAATTGCGAGGCCGTGCGGGACGACACGACAACGTCGGCCCCGGCCTCCGCCAGAGCGACGGCGCTGGCTGCCCCGATCCCCCGACCCGCGCCGGTCACGACCGCGACTCTGTCTGTGAGCAGGAATCGTTCGAGAATCATTGCTTCCCCCATACGGGACCGGACTGGGAGCGCGTTGAACCGCGCCACGTCGAAAAGAGTTGTTCACCGCAAGACGCCGAACGGCTGCGCGCTGCTTCGTGACGACTGTACGCCCCATGCTGCGGGACGATTCGAGATCTCGGCGCGGATCACCGCGCTCACGGGCAATTGATCCCACGGCACGCTTCTCCGAACGCCCGCGAGTGGCGGATTGTTGACGGCCTAAGTGACGGCGTAACTCGTGGATGACTGCAGCTCACACGAATGTCGGCGACCAGACCCAATGTCCCAACGTGACTAGCGAGTATGAATCGCAACGCGGCGTCACACGTTCTCCTACTTTCGTGACGTGAACTCGCGCCGGTAGTCATTGCAGCATCTCCGTACGCCGTCGTACTATTCCGCGC
>CAZLEC010000936.1:0-1648 GCA_964558245.1 uncultured Burkholderiales bacterium
TCAGAATCCGTTCGTGCTCCGCGCCCAGGTCGCGTGCGCGGCCCACGAGATGCCGATCTCGCCCGACGACGCGCGCTGGTTCGGCGACGGCCTCGACGAAGCCGTGCGGGAGCTCGTGCAGGCCGATCTGCTGACGCTGCGCGGCGGGAAGATGTACTGGTCGGGACCGCGCGCCCCGGCCGCAGGCGTCGGGCTCAGAACCGGGTCGTCGATCGAGTACCGGCTCGTCGACGACGAAGAGGAGCGCACGATCGGCACCGTCGATGACGCGCGCGTCTTCGCGGTCGCGCACCCCGGCGCGGTCTACCTCCACCAAGGTCAGCAGTACCGCGTGACCCGGCTCGACGTGCGCGAGCACCTGGCGGTGCTCGAGCCGGTCGACGACGACGAGTACACGATGCCGCGCACCGAGACCGACATCGCGATCGTGGCCGACGAGCAGTGCGCCGCCGTGGGCGACTCGTTCGTGCACCTGGGCGCGGTCGAGGTGAGCAGCCATGTGATCGCGTATCAGCGCAAGCAGGTCTCCACGAACCGTGTGATCGAGGTGTGCGAGCTCGACCTCCCCGAGCGATCGCTGGTGACGCGCGCGTGCTGGTACACCGTTTCCGGCGAAGCGATCGAGCGTGCCGGGATCGCGCCGGGTCGCGTGCTCGGAACCGTGCACGCAGCGGAGCACGGGCTGATCGGGATGCTCCCGCTGTTCACGATCTGCGACCGCTGGGACGTCGGAGGGGTGTCGATGGCCGCGCACCCCCAAACCGGCGAGCCGACGATCTTCGTCTACGACGGATACCCCGGCGGCGCCGGAATCGCCGAGCTCGCGTTCGAAGCCGCGCCGCGGCATGTTCGCGCCACCCTCGATCTCGTCGCCGCGTGCACGTGCGACACCGGATGCCCGTCGTGCGTGCAGTCGCCCAAGTGCGGCAACTGGAACGAGTACCTCGACAAGGCCGGCGCGATCAGCCTGCTCGGGCTCATGGCGCGCGCGCCGGTTCGCGGCTGAGGCCGCCGAGCGGATCCCGGGCGTCGGCTTCCGCACGGGCGTAGCCGTGCGCGCGCCCGACCACGACGACGACCTCGGCCGACGCGCCGGCGCACGAGCACGAGACGAGTCGCGCACCGTTCTCGGCCGCCGCGGCACGCGCCGCGCCCACCGCCTGTCCCGGCGCCTGCCCGAGCGCGAGGGAGTCGGCGCCGGCGAGCGCGGCGGCGTCGGCCGCGGTGTCGGCCCGCGCTTTGAGCGCGGCCGCGGCACCGACGCGCGCGACGCCGAGGCACAACACCGCGGCGAGCACGACCCCCGCCATCGCCACGATGCTCACGTTCCCTTCGTCGGATCTCCTCACCGTTCGGCCCGCATCGTGGCGTGCGCGTTGAGCACGACGTCGGGGAACAACGGACCGACCAGCGGAAGGTTCGTGTGGTCCCGGTAGTGCACGGCGACCACGACCGGCTCGCCGACTCCCCCCGACCTCCGCACCTCGACGTCGACACCGCGCAGCGTCCGGCGCGCGGCGTCGACCACCCGGCTCGAACCGGAATTCACGCTCGCCTCCCGGGCCGCGGCCCGCGCCGCGTCCTGCACGAGCACTTCGTCACGCGCGACGAGCGCGGTCTGCACCAGCGCGAGCAGGAACAGCACGAG